>CAYZUZ010000319.1:0-2097 GCA_964481795.1 uncultured Cryomorphaceae bacterium | reverse complement strand
GCCTAAGCGTGCTAAAAAAAATGAAAAATAAAAAAAAATTATGCTGTAGCTAGGCTGTTAGCAAATTTAGTCAACTTCGACTTCAAGTTGCCTGCTTTATTTTTGTGAATGATGTTCTTTTTGGCCAATCTATCCAACATAGAAGTAACCGCTGGCAATTTTTCTGAAGCTTCTTTAGCATCGGTTAAATCGCGAAAGCGTCTCACAGCATTACGAGTGGTTTTAGCGTAATACTTGTTAGCTACTCTTCTCTTTTCGTTGGTTCTAATTCTCTTTAGTGCTGATTTATGATTTGCCATATTTTCTTTTCCTTTGCGGTAAAAATTTAATTAAGGATAGTAGCCCATAGGGGAATCGAACCCCTCTTTCTAGAATGAAAATCTAGTGTCCTAACCGATAGACGAATGGGCCATTATTTCAATGTTGCGTTTTCTTCTTGTGTAACGGGGTGCAAATGTAAAACGGTTTTTTAATTCTGCAAATGCTTGAATAAAAAAAAATGCAATTTTTCAATATATTTTTTAATCTATTGAAAATCAGTGATAAAAAATCACATATTCTTTAAAAAACCCCTTATTGCGGCAGCAAAAATAAGTGTTGGGTGCTGGCATAAGCACTTTTTTAATGAAAAACTTGACAAGGCCTCTTAAAAAAAGTACCTTTGTGCCCTAATTTTAAAGCCCGTAAGCTTATGAAAATGAAGTTATCGCACTTCAGTTACAAATTGCCGCAAGAACTGATAGCTACACACCCAACCATCAATCGCGACGACAGCAGGATGATGGTGGTATCGCGCAGCACCGGCAAAATAGAACACAAATACTTCCGCGATGTAGTGGATTATCTGGATGAGAAAGACCTGTTGGTTTTTAACAATACCAAGGTATTCCCTGCGCGTATGTATGGCAACAAAGAAAAAACCGGAGCCAAGATAGAAGTATTTCTATTAAGAGAACTCAATCCCGATACAAGACTTTGGGATGTATTGGTAGATCCGGCCCGCAAAATTCGCATTGGCAATAAACTATATTTCGGTGAAGATGAAAGTCTGGTAGCTGAGGTAATCGACAATACCACCTCTAGAGGTCGTACCCTGCGTTTTTTGTACGATGGCAGCTATGAGGAGTTTAGAGCAAAACTCACCGAACTGGGCGAAACCCCAATACCTAAATACTTGATGCGCGAGGCTGAGCCAGAGGATGAAGAGCGCTATCAAACCATATTTGCCAAGGTAAGTGGAGCTGTAGCAGCACCCGTTTCGGGATTGCACTTTAGCAAGCAACTCATGAAACGATTGGAAATCAAAGGTGTACACTTTACCGAAATGACCATGCACGTGGGTTTGGGCACCTTTAAACCTGTGGAGGTTGAGGATTTGAGCAAGCACAAAATGGACTCAGAGCAATTGTGGATATACCCTGAAACGGTAAAAGCTGTAAACCAGGCCATCAATACCAAGCAAAAAGTTGTGGCAGTAGGTAGCACTGTTTTGCGTTCTTTAGAATCGTCGTTGACCACCGAGCGCGCCATCAAATCCTATGAAGGCTGGAACAATAAATTTATCTATCCGCCTTTTAAATTTCAGATTGTAGATGCTTTGATCACCAATTTTCATCCGCCTCAATCTACCGTAATGATGCTTACCGCAGCCTATATGGACTATGACTTGATGATGGAATGTTATAAAGTGGCTATCCAAGAAGAATATAGATTCCTTTGTTATGGCGATGCCATGCTTATTATGCCTTAATTATTGGGAGTACTGAGTACTGAGTACCGAGTGCCGAGTTTTTTGGGGACACCGAAAGATTATACCTCTGATTTGGTTTGTAGGGGATGGTTTGGTAGTTCCTAGTTCCTTGTTTGATAGTTTTTTTGGGGACAAGGGGGAAGGGGGGAATTTTAATTTTAATTTGTATTCGAATTTGAATTAAGTGCGGGGAAGCGGGGAAGGGTTTATGAAGGTTTATGAAAGTTTACCTTCGGAATAGGGGAATTTGAATTTGAATTCGAATTTTTTTGGACCACGAAGTAACACGAAGTTTTTTCACGAAGGAGCACGAAGGGGGGGGGAATTCGAAATTTGGATTTGAATTT
>CAYZUZ010000318.1:0-2121 GCA_964481795.1 uncultured Cryomorphaceae bacterium | reverse complement strand
TTCATTGGTCCGAAATAGGTTCGCAGCGAAAAAGTGCTTGCTTTGGCTTGATAAGAGAGCGCATTCAGTAAAATTCCTGAAGGTAGTTGCTCATCACCTATGCTTTCAGGTGAATTTTGCATCGCAGTCCTAAGCATTGCCCCGCCATGGTAGAAGAACTTATCATTCAATTTCAAAGACATAATAATGTTGGGGTCTATTTCTAAGCCCCCTGTGGTTTTGGTGGTTGCTTCTGCTTCTTCGTTTTGCAAATAACGGTAGCTTGTAGTGAGGTTAAAATCAAGGCGATATTTGTCAGATTCGGCAATTTTGTAGCCCAGTGTTAGTCCTGCAAAAAACGTGTTGCCTTTCTCGATGGCTTGGGCATTTACAAATCTGTACCTTATATCGCTGTTGCGCAGTTGAATACCTGCACTAAACCGATTGCTGATTTGATGTTGATACCAAATCGTTTCTACGTGGTTATCGCTTTTGCTTGTTCCAACCGATACACCGAAGTTGGATTGTGCTTTTGCTCCTACAAAGAACAGTACACAAAGAGCCGTGAAGCCTATTTTTTTTAGATTCATGATAAATTTGTTTTAGAGAATGTATTAAATAAATGAATAAAGTTGTCTTAAAAATTCATAGCAACCATAAAGCTCAGTCCATTGCTACGAAGGTCTGCCGAACGATTCAGTTCACTGCCACTATGCAGAAAGGGCAAAGCCCATGGCAAACGCTGTTTGGATATTTTCTGATAGAGGATTTTGTGCCTGTACAAGGGGCATTAGCAGACATAGTGCTATCGCCCATATAATAAATCTTTTCATCGTTTTATCATTTTTTAAGATTAAAAGTATAACCAATGCTTACATTGATAATCAAAGGTGAAAAGCCCACACCCGAAGCCAAAGACTTTAGCTCTTCTGTCTGACCTGTTCGGGTATTTTCGTACTGAAAAACATCATTATCAAAACTGGAGGCTACGGTCGGCCAAAACCGGATACTTGGGGCGATGGTAATGCCTTTCAGGGCATTTTCTTTGTTTTTGAAGGGTTGGAAAAAACCATACAGCCCAAGTCCTACACTGAAATTATTGGCATCAACCGCAATTTGGTTGCCTTTAGATTGGTCTTCTCCCTCGTAATAAAATTCAAAGCGGTGCCACTTAGGTTCTACCCGTAGATTGAGCCACTCGGTAAAGCGATAGCCGACACCAAAGCCTGTAGAAAAAGGCATGTGTACGACCACTCCTTGATTTTGTAAGTAATCAGGCAGTAGGTTTCCGCTAAAATCAAGGGAAGCTCCGTGAGAGTAGTCAAAGATGAGGCGATTGTGGATATAATTGACTTCTATATTGAAGCCGCTCACCACGAGAGGTTGCGTTAAGCCGAATAGCACGGCAAATTTTCGGTCTTGTTTCCAAGAAGAATTTTGAGCATTTGAAACAGTGGCAAAAGCAAAGCTTATGAATGCCAGCAGGATTGTGTTTTGAAAATACTTCATATCGTTAAAATTTAAGGGTGAACTAACGATACAAAGTTGGTAAGAAGCAGAAAATTAGTATAGGTAAAAAAACAGCTAAATTAGGTAAAAATTCATACTGCTATACATTTTTGTAAACCTACACTTAAAATCGTGGTTAGGTCTGTAAAAGGTATCGTCATCTTTCCATAAGGTAGGGTTTGCAAACCCTACCCTATGGAAAGATGTACAATAATGGTAAAAATCATAGAGTTTGATTTTTATATTCGGCAGGGCTGATACCTGTCATTTTTTTGAAAAACTTTACAAAATGGCTATAATCATCAAAGTTGAGGTCATAGCCTACTTCTTTTACTGAGCTGTTGGGGTTTTTTAGAATGGTTTGTGCGTGCAATAAAAGAACTTCATTTATAAACTCTTTGGGCGATTTATTAAAGACCTTCTTTACATGAGTATTGAGTGCGGCGGCAGAAACATTTAATTCTTTTGCATAAAAAGCAACAGACTTATTGACGAGATAATTTTTAAAAACTAAACTCTTGAAATTTTTAGCTATATCGAGATTCTGCACAAATGAAAAAGAGCTTTCAGACAAATGACTTTCTTGACTTACGCTAATAATTCGGCTGATATACACCAACAAAACATTCATTA
>CAYZUZ010000317.1:0-2122 GCA_964481795.1 uncultured Cryomorphaceae bacterium | reverse complement strand
TGGACATTTTTCAAGACCACAATAGAATGCCCGATGCCAACAATCCTTACGGCTATTATGAACATGAAAGCATCAAAGAAATAACACATCTTCCCGTGTTGGATAAAGCTGTAGGCAAAGTTGTAAAGGTGCTCAATCCACTTATTCAGTATTTACCACAGCCCTATTCTTATAAAATAATATGTATGGAAAGGGCAGTAGATGAAATAGCAAAAAGCAGATTAAAGATGCTGAAATCAAAAAACTATCCTTATGAAATAGAGAAACTTATTCAACTTGAAAACAGCAATTTAAATCAAATTTTACAGACCCATCCAGAATGGGAAACACTCAAAATATCTTACGAAAAACTTCTTACTGAGCCCGAGAAAACACTTTATTCAATACGAGAATTTTTAGCCCTGGCTGTTTCGATTGATGAACTAAAAAATGTCATTCGTAAAAAATAAATGCCACAAAGAATGGATTACTGAAAAAGCTTCATGATATCATTGCCATTTGCAAGTACAATTAGGCCTAAAAGCAATACAAAACCCACCATTTGTGCATTTTCAAGCACTTTTTGAGGCGCTGGTTTTCCGGCAATCATTTCATACAAAGTAAATACTACGTGGCCACCATCCAAAGCAGGAATAGGCAGTATATTGATGAAAGCCAGCATAATAGATAAAAATGCTGTGAATCCCCAGAATTTCTCCCAGTTCCATACATTGTCAAATTGGTTGGCAATCATGATGAAGCCACCCACTTCTTTGTATGCTTCTGTTTTTGGATTGACGATGAGTTTAAACTGACGGATATAATCAGACAACATGGTAAATGATTTGCTCACAGCAGCCGGAAAACTTTCAAAAAATCCGTACTTTTTGGTTTCCACATCAAAATATTTGAATGGATTGGCAGCCGCCACTCCTATCCTACCCTCTTGAGGCACAGGCACTTTTATATCTAAGGTAGTATTGTTTCTCTCTACCGTAAGTAGAATTTCTCTTCCTTTGTAAGTAGGAATAGAATCAATATATTGATCAAAAAACATCAATTCTTGACCATTAAAAGCAACTACTTTATCGTTGAGTTCTAAGCCCGCTTTTTGGGCAGTACTGCCTTCAGCAAAGCCTCCTACCTCATACGGATGACGGATTCCAATCAGAGTGCTTTTGGTTTTTATGAGTTCAGCTATTTGATCTTCATTATAAGATAAATCGAACTCTTGACCTTCTCGTTCAACGCGAACAAAACCCTTACCACTTAAAATAATCTCCAGTGGTATTTGATTGAAACGCTCCAATTCTTTTCCATTGACATTCAGTATTTTATCGCCATTTTGAAATCCCATGCTCCTACCTATGCTATCGGTGGTGATGCCATATACTGCATTTTGAGTAGGCAAATATTGCTCGCCCCAATACAACAACATACCTTGAAAAATAAGAATAGCAGTAATGATGTTTACCGTAACACCACCCAGCATGATGATAAGTCGCTGCCATGCCGGTTTTGATCTAAATTCATCGGGTTTAGGTTCTTGTTTGAGTTGCTCGGTATCCATACTTTCGTCAATCATACCTGCAATTTTCACATAACCACCCAAAGGCAGCCACCCGATACCATACTCCGTATCACCTATTTTCTTTTTGAATAAGGAAAAATAAGGGTCAAAAAACAAGTAGAACTTTTCAACGCGGGTTTTAAAAATACGAGCTGGAATAAAATGACCAAGTTCGTGTAACACGATTAACAAAGATAGACTGAGCACAAACTGGCTCACTTTAATGAGTATATCCATTTTTTAATTTAATATCCTGAGGCAAAAGTAAGCGATTTTGGCGTTGCATTGTTTAGTAAAATAGGGTTTAAAAAAACGTTTTAGCTATTTTGTAGAATCAAGTATAGGAGTATATTTGCACCCCGATTTGAGAGAGCGATTTCAAAAATCATGAGGGGGTATAGCTCAGCTGGCTAGAGCGCTTGCATGGCATGCAAGAGGTCGTCGGTTCGACTCCGTCTACCTCCACTCAACTAGCGATCAGGGAAACTTGGTCGCTATTTTTTTTGGTTGTTCGACAAACTATGCGGAAATGCTGGCCTAGGCCACTATAAACCCGATAGCTTTGCATTTTGG
>CAYZUZ010000316.1:0-2127 GCA_964481795.1 uncultured Cryomorphaceae bacterium | reverse complement strand
TTGAAAGAGCACCTAGGCGATATCATGGAGCTGATGAAAAAAGAAAAATGCGACTTGGGTATTGTAGTAGATCCCGACGTAGATCGCTTGGCTTTTATCGATGAAAATGGTGAAATATTTGGCGAAGAATATACCTTGGTGTTGGTAGCCGATTATTTGCTCGGCTTACAAAAAGGCAATACCGTTTCCAACTTGAGCTCTACGCGTGCCTTGGCCGATTTAACCCACAATCATGGGGGTGAGTATTTCGCAAGTGCCGTAGGTGAGGTCAATGTGGTAGCAAAAATGAAAGAGGTACATGCCGTAATAGGTGGCGAAGGCAACGGAGGTGTTATATGGCCCAAACTTCACTATGGTCGCGATGCTCTAGCTGGTGTAGCGCTGGTGCTCACGTATTTAGCCAAATCTGGTAAGTCGCTTAGTCAGCTCAAAGCGGGCTATCCTCAGTATTTTATGAGCAAAAACAAAATTCAATTGCAACCCGGAATGGATACTCAAGCACTGCTCGATGCCATGAAACTGAAATATGCAAACGAACGCATCACCACTATTGACGGAGTAAAAATTGATTTCGCAGACAGCTGGGCACACTTGCGCAGAAGCAATACAGAGCCTATCATCCGCATTTATACCGAAGCCAAATCACAATCAGAAGCCGATGCCTTGGCCGAAAGATTTGTAAATGAATTCCAAAAGTTGATAGAGGGCTAGAAGGCTCAAAAAATATAAATTTTTCACACTCGAATCTGAGCGCGTTATTGCACAGATTCGAGTTTTTTTTTGGGGTGGGGCGCCAAATTCCACCTCCGGGCCATAGCTGCCTTGTGAGGTAGCTACGCAGCCAAGCACACGCAAGGAGCTTCCTGCCGGTCGCTCTTGCTTGTGCAGCTGCTGTGCACCTCACTTCAGCAGGCTATTTGCCCTGCGTTGGGGCGCTCGGGGGTACAGCAGGAAATTTGTCTACTATTTACCCACCACAAATAAAATTAAATTCTTGATAAACAGCAGTTTAGGTAGTGATTTGAAAATTCTTATTTCTTCTAAAAGACTCGTTTTTTCGTCTAAGAATTTCAAAACCAATGGAGTGGGTGTTTCTCCAAAGAGCTTCTTGAATATCACTTTTCCTTTGGAAGGCTGCTTTTCCAATATCCTCAGTAAAATACCATCGTATAGCCTGAATCTTCTTTTGCGATATACGGTAGGCAGGGCTGTGCCTCCAAGCAAAGATTCTGTAATGTCCTTGGCGTGTTTTTGCATTTGTAAAAAAGCATAGCCCGTACTCGATTTTAGGGCGCCTGCCGCTGTGCCTATAGGTATGATGGATTGATGGATATGGTGGTATCTCGATTTTGAGTCAAACTGCTGCGACATTGGTATGGCATTGATTTCCACCTCTTCTATTTTATAATGAGTATTTATCCTTTGTAAATACTGACTCAGTACCGATTCTGCTTTTTTCTCTTTTAGTTTTTTTGCACCAAATCGGGTAAGTTCTATCAATGCTTCGTTGTTGCCAAAAGGCAATACATAAATAAATTGTGTACTATCATTTTGCTCTATGTCAAAATCCATCAGTTTCAGGCGCTGCGGTATTTTATCGGTACTTAAGAATTTGATTCTCCACCCATAAAATGATTGCCAAAGCCTTATTTCTGAAGTTTTCTTATTTGTGAATTGAGGTATAGAATTGAATGCAATAGCACATTTAACTACTTGTTTTTCAAGATTTAAAATAGCTCCTTTCGCATTTGATTCTATCGATCGTATCGCAGCCGAAATGCTTATTACGTTTTTGTACTTGCTGAGTTCTTCCCATGCTTGGGTATAAAAGTCGATGCTGCGAACATGGTGGTAGGTATACGGTTTCAATTCCTGAATTTGACCTTCGCTTTCTACTTCATCCCAATGGTGCGACACTGATTTTCCTAATACTTGACTGAGTTCATCTGTTGTCCAAAAGCACCAAGTTCGGTCGTTTTGCTTATTGGCATCTTGCTCAATAATACACAGAGTTTTGTGTTCTAACACACCTTGTTCGGCCATATTTAAGGCCAGTAAAAGCCCAGATGCTCCTGCACCGGCAATGGCGTAATCAAAAAAAAGGGTGGTCTGGGTCAAGGGTAAATT
>CAYZUZ010000315.1:0-2129 GCA_964481795.1 uncultured Cryomorphaceae bacterium | reverse complement strand
TCTGTAGCAATTGCCAAGCTTGTGTGGTAGTAGGATTAATTTTGGGTAACATCGTGTTTATTTAATGGGTGCTAATTCAAGTGCAAGTTTACGAATTTTGTGTTTATATGTTTTGTTAAGTCTCGGTTACTTTAGTAGCATGGGCTTCAATAGGGTTGCTATAATTTTGATGTTTAAACAACAATCCAATGAAATCCATTTTAAAATCTATTTTCTTAGGCGCTATGCTCCTTTCATTTAATACAAAGGCGCAAGTTCAAGATACTTTTTCTTATACTTTATTGATAGAGGAGGTGCATATCCCCAATATGCCAGGCATTCATTCCTTTGCCTTTGGCGTTCACAATGGTAAGTGGCTTATTTTGGGAGGTCGCAGAGATGGTTTACACGCAAGACAACCCTTCAATGCATTTCCGCAGGCGTTTAACAATACCGATATATTTGTGGTAGACCCTACATCTGGTCAGGTTTGGAGTAGCTCGGTAAGTAGTTTGCCCACTGCCATAGCAGAGCATTTGCAAAGCACCAATATGATTTTTCATCAGCAGGGCGATACTTTGGTTTTTATAGGGGGTTATGGTTTTTCGCCTACGGCTAATAATCATATTACTTTTCCACGGATTACGACCTTACAGGTTTCTGGGCTTGTACAAGCTGTGATGCAAAACACCTCCATTTCGCCTTATTTTAAAAGTGTAGAAGATGTGCGCTTTGCGGTAAATGGCGGTCAAATGGGCCTGCTTAACAATACATTTTACATGGTAGGTGGTCATCGTTTTGATGGGCGTTACAATCCTATGGGCAACCCTACCTATACCCAAACGTATACCCATCAGGTAAGGAAATTTAAGATAGATCATTCGACCAATACGCCTACCATAAGCCATTATTCAACATTTACCGATGCATTGCATTTGCGCAGGCGCGATTATAATTTACTACCTCAGGTGTTTCCCAATGGCGATTTAGGGTATACTATTTCTTCAGGTGTTTTTCAGCCTCAAGTAGATTTGCCTTATTTATATCCTGTAGATATTCGCGATACAGGCATACAGCCTATTACTACTTTCAATCAGTATTTGAGCAATTATCACGGGGCTAAAGTGGCTCTGTATGATTCTACTTTTAATCAAATGAGCAGTTTGTTTTTTGGGGGTTTGAGTCAATATTATTATCAAAATGGGCAGTTGATACAAGACAACAACGTGCCTTTTGTAAAAACGATAAGCAGGGTGAGTCGCTATGCCGATGGCAGCTTGCAAGAGTATGTATTGCCTATGGAAATGCCTGGTTACAAAGGTGCTAGTGCAGAGTTTATACCCAATAGCGATTTGAAAATGTATGAAAATGAAATAATTGCTTTACATAGAAATTTACAAGATACCTTGCTGCTGGGGCATGTGGTAGGCGGTATAGCAAGCAATACACTCAATCCTTTTACAGCCAACCAAACGGCTACCCAAACCCGTGCTGATACCTCTGTTTTTACAGTAAAATTGATTAGAAATCAATCGCTTAAGTCGGAAGCGGTGGAGGTACACAATCCTTATCGCATGAAGGTTTTTCCCAATCAGGCAGATGAAGGATTCAGCATTCAACTCAATATTCCCAATCCTGAAAAGGCCTATTATTTTTTAAGCGATAGCAAAGGTACCGTATTGCAATCGGGTAACTTGATGGAACATCAACAAGATTTTGGGAGCTTTTATTTGAAAACAAAAAATCTGAGTCGCCAAATAGTAACTCTTACCGTGGTATTGGATCACAGGCATTTTTTAACTCAAAAAATTATACTGAAGTAACAAGCGAAGCTGCAAAAAATCTTTAGTTTAAAAATCCTTTGAGGGCTTTAGCTACCTCTTCGCGTGCTTCAATATGTCCCATATGACCACAAGGTATTAGTACAGATTGGGCATTGCGGGCTTTCATTTGTTCGCTGTACGATGCCAGAGGTATAATAGGGTCGTTACTGCCGATAATCAATAAAAAAGGACCACTGGCAAAATGTAAGAGCACCTCTCTATCTGGCCGCATTTTCATGCCATTAAGCGCAGCTACAATGCCTTTGGCTGAGGTTTTTTCGGCTTCGGCAGTTTGATTTTTGATGTCTTGCTCAAATTCTTTCAAAA
>CAYZUZ010000314.1:0-2142 GCA_964481795.1 uncultured Cryomorphaceae bacterium | reverse complement strand
GTACATACGGGGGTAAAATCAGCAGGGTGGCTGAACAAGATACTCCATTTGCCTAAATAGTCGTTGGGAAAATGAACATCACCTTGGGTGGTTATTGCTTTGAACTCAGGTGCTTTGTCGCCAATTTTTGGCATACTTACTTGATTTTGAACTTACGTTTCCATATAATTAAATATTTGTTGAATTATTATGGGGCAAAGGTCAGTTGATCTATGCTATTGACAAAGGAAATAATATCTATATTTGCTATTTACACAGTGAATATTAAATATGAATTTACAACAATTAGAATACCTCGTAGCCTTGGATCAATACAAGAGCTTTAGCAAAGCAGCCGAGGTGTGTTTTATAACCCAAGCCACCTTGAGCACCATGATAAAAAAGCTTGAAGCAGAACTTGATATGGTTCTTTTTGATCGTAAAAACAATCCTATCATAACTACTGAATGTGGCAAAGTAGTGGTAGAGGAGGCCAAAAGTGTATTGAAACATACCCATCGCATCAAAGGATTGCAAGCAGAGCTTCAAGGAAACATTGAGGGAGAAATAGCAATCGGCATTATACCCACCATAGCCGGCAATTTATTGCATAGGCTCATCCCAGTGGTGCTGCACAAATACCCCAAACTGAAACTCATAATCAAAGAAATTACCACCGAAAATATTGTTCAGCAAATAAAGCAAGGAACTCTTGATGCGGGAATTATAACCACACCTATAGTAGGTATCGGACTGGAAGAGGAGCTGCTGTATTACGAATTGCTGATGCTGTATGGAAACTTAGAACAGATTGATTTAGAATATCTTAGTCCAAAAGATTTGAACCATCAAAAGCTTTGGCTTTTGGAACAAGGAAACTGCTTAAACAACCAAGTGGTTAATTTATGTGCACTTACCCGCAAACCTTTGAATGAAAATTTAGATTTTCATCCCAATTCTTTCGATAGTTTATTGAGTATGGTAGATTCTGTAGATGGCCTTACCGTGGTGCCAGAATTATTTGTATTGGATTTGCCCGAGCGTAGAAAATCAAAAATTAAGGCATTCCAAGCACCCCATCCTGTGCGCGAAGTAAGCTTGGTATATCACAGACCTTTTGCCAAAAAGCGGTTTATCGACCTCTTAGTTAACGAAATTCAAGCACTTATAAAACCCTTACTCAAAACCCAACATTTTGAGAACAAAGACATGCAAATAGCTGATATCTAAATTTTTAAAAGTTTAATTTAAAACCCAAACCTGCGCCATAAAATTGGAAACTCATTTCCATTTTGTTTTTTTCCGGGTCGTTGAGCAATTCGGTATTATACATTTTCACTGCTTTTTCTGTACGTTTTTGTGATAGGTAATAAAAGGGAATACTAGTACCAATAAGACCCATACCTACATAAGCCATTTGCCAGCTGGGTTCGCCACCACCCAGCCAAGTGCCTACAGGATAGCCCAACAAAAATCCACCTCCTACACCTAAAATTTGACCCAAAATCTCGTTGGCTTGCGCTTTTTTGGCTTGTTTATACGCTTGTGGATAGGCTTGGGTGTACTTTCTGATTTGCGCATTACTCAACTTTTCATAGTTGAGATAATAAGCATTTTCGCCTTTTTCTTTTTTTATTTGAATCCATTCTGGATTGTCTTGCGCTAATGAAACAGCAGCATTCAGAATCAGAAGGCATAAGAAAAACCATGTTTTTGTTTGCATCATGTAGTGTATAAAAAAGAGGCTGAATATACAGATAAACTTGCATATTCAGCCTCAAGTTCATTTATTGGATTTTATCTACCCTCGTACATTTCATCGTAGTATTTCTGGTAGTTTCCGCTGGTCACATTGTTGAGCCACTCTGTATTTTCGAGGTACCAATCAATGGTTTCGGCCAAGCCTTGTTCAAAAGTAACACTGGGTTTCCAGCCCAATTCTTGATTGATTTTTGAGGCATCAATGGCGTATCTGCGGTCGTGTCCGGGGCGGTCTTTTACGTAGGTAATGAGTTGTTCGCTCGTGCCCGGCTGTCGTCCTAGCTTGGCATCCATCTGCGCACATAGCAATTTTACCAAGTCAATATTTTTCCATTCATTGAAGCCACCGATGTTGTAGGTTTCGCCATTTTTACCTTCATGAAACACCAAATCAATAGCCAA
>CAYZUZ010000313.1:0-2145 GCA_964481795.1 uncultured Cryomorphaceae bacterium | reverse complement strand
AATTTGGGAACGTGCTTTGCGGGCAAGTGGCGTTTCGGAAAACGACATTCCACACATAGTAGATAAAATGAAAAAAGCCTACGTCAGTTGGAATGAAAACGCTTTCCCAGGGCTTTTAGGAAATGTGATTTCGGGTCGTATTACCAATCGTTTTGATTTAGGTGGTATCAATTCTGTGGTCGATGCGGCATGCGCGGCTTCTTTGAGTGCTGTAAAAATGGCATTAAGCGAATTGGTGGAAGGGCGCGCTGATATGATGTTGACAGGTGGCGTTGATACCGACAACTCACCTTTTATGTATATGTCTTTTTCTAAAACGCCAGCTTTTTCAAAATCTGGTAACATTAGGCCATTCAGTGATGACGCCGACGGAATGTTGATTGGTGAAGGTATAGGAATGCTTGTGTTAAAACGCCTTTCAGATGCTGAGAGAGATGGCGACCAAATTTATGCGACTATTACAGGTGTAGGTACATCGAGTGATGGCCGTTTTAAATCTGTATATGCACCACGTCCAGCAGGTCAAGCTTTGGCTATGAATCGGGCCTATGAAGATGCGGGGTATGCGCCTTCTACAGTTGGGCTTTTAGAAGGACACGGAACAGGTACTGGTGCTGGTGACCCAACTGAATTTACCTCTATGCAAATGGTATTTGGGGCCAATAACCCTAAGAAGCAGCATATAGCGCTTGGTTCTGTTAAATCTCAAATTGGACACACTAAATCTGCAGCTGGTGCAGCCGGTATTATTAAAATGGTTTTGGCGCTTCACCATAAAGTGTTGCCACCGACCATAAACGTCAAAAAACCCAATCAAAAATTTGATATCGAAAACTCTGCCATGTACATCAATACCGAAACGCGCCCATGGATGCGAAACGGTCACCCAAGGCGTGCAGGTGTAAGTGCTTTTGGATTTGGAGGCATCAATGTGCATATCACTTTGGAGGAATACATAGGCCAAAAAAACAGAGCCTATCGTATGCATGAGCCTTATAAATCAGTTGTCTTACAAGGTGAATCCATTACACTTTTGCAGCAAAGTTGCCAAAATTTAATAGCAGAGTTGAATAACGAAAATGCAGATTTGGCTTTTGAAAATGTGGTTCGCAATAGTAAAATCCAAGTTTTAAACCCAAATCTACCTCGGTTGGGTTTTGTAGTGGGTAATATAGCAGAATGTATCGACTTTTTAAATATTTCGATTCAAAATCTTAATACATCAAGTTCAGAATGGATGCATCCTAAAGGCGTCTTTTTCCGCAATCAAAGTATTGATCTTACTAACAATAAAGTAGTCGCTCTTTTTGCAGGGCAAGGCGCTCAATATGTGGGCATGGGTAAAGAATTGGCCAACGCTTTCCCTGAAATCGCTGATACTTTTGCTCAAGCAAACGAATTATTTGTGCAGCATGGTGAAAAATCGCTTTCATCTAGCGTTTTTCCTATCCCTGTCTTTACAAATGAAGAAAGAGAAATCCAACAAAAAGAACTTACACAAACCCAAATTGCTCAACCTGCCATCGGTACATTGAGTATAGGACAATATAAAGTCCTTCAAAAAGCAGGGTTTGAGCCGCATTTTGCCGCAGGCCATAGCTTTGGTGAATTGACGGCACTTTGGGCTGCTGGCAGCTATGATGATGCGACTTTTTTGACTTTGGCGAAAAGCCGTGGCGCAGCCATGGCTTTGCAAAATGGAACAACAGACGCAGGCTCCATGCTTGCCGTAAAAGCGACTCAAGAGCAAGTGCAACAAGCCATAACACAAATGGCAGGCGTGCAAATCGCCAATGTCAATTCCAATAATCAAATCATTTTAGGCGGCAGCACTTCTGCTATCCAATCGGCAGAAACGCAATTGAAAAATCAAGGTTTTTCTGTTGTTCTTTTACCGGTGGCGGCTGCATTTCACACACCATTTGTGGCTCATGCGCAACAACCATTTGCAGCATTTTTAGCAAAACAAACCTTTGTAAGCCCAAAAATTCCCGTTTTTGCCAATAGTACAGGCCAAGCATATCCGTCTGACATGGCTTCATTGAAAACTATTTTAGAAAATCAAATTCTAAATCCTGTTTTATTTAAAAATCAAATCGAAAATATCCATGCTGCGGGTGGTCGCATATTTGTAGAATTTGGACC
>CAYZUZ010000312.1:0-2147 GCA_964481795.1 uncultured Cryomorphaceae bacterium | reverse complement strand
ATACCTATGAAACGGTACACTTGAGGGGGCAGCTTTTTGAGAGGCGTAATTTTTTTCCAGAATTTGAATACTACCAGGCCCAGACCATTGAGGCCGCCCCACATGACGAAGTTCCAGCTCGCGCCATGCCATAGCCCACCGAGCAACATGGTCATCATCAAGTTGATGTTGGTATCTACCGCATTTTTGAAACCAGAAAAAACCTTGCTCAAGATGGCTACTACCAAAAATGAGATGGCAAAACCTATTAAAAACCAAGTACTTTTGGACAACATATAAATAAAAAGCACGATGCCAAACATGGCAAAATAGCTAAAAAAGGAACCGGAACGATTGCCTCCCATGGGAATGTAGAGGTAATCTTTGAGAAAGGAGGATAGACTCATGTGCCAGCGTTTCCAGAATTCGCCTACGCTGGCTGATTTGTAAGGTGAGTTGAAATTCTGAGGCAAATAAAAACCCAAAAGCATGGCAATGCCTATGGCCATATCGGTATAGCCAGAAAAATCGGCATATACTTGTAGTGTGTATCCGTACAAAGCCATGAGATTAGCAAAGCCACCCCACGCAAGGGGTTGATCAAAAACTTTGTCGAGAAACTGCACAGCAATATAATCGGCAAGGAACATTTTCTTAATTAATCCATTGACAATCCAAAAGATAGCAAGACCAAATTGCTCGCGTGTAAGACTAAAATCCTTGTAAAGCTGTGGTATAAACTCGGAGGCCCGCACGATGGGTCCGGCTACCAATTGAGGAAAAAAGCTCACATAAAATCCAAAGTCTAAGATGCTTTTTACGGGTTTGATGAGGCCGCGATAAATATCGACCGAATAGCTGATGGTTTGGAAGGTATAAAAGCTGATACCCACGGGAAGTATGATTCTATCGAAGCGGAAATCGCTGCCGGTGAATGAATTAGTCCAATAAGCTATATGATTGATAACCTGATGATTGGTTTGAAATAGTGCATTAAAATTATCGGTAAAGAAATAAGCATATTTGAAGTAGAAAAGCACAAATAGGTTGATGAAAACGGACATGCCCACCCAAATTTTCTTTCCTACATCGGTACGAGCTTGATACACCGCCTTGCCAATAAAAAAATCGGTAAACGTGCTGAATAGAAGGAGCAAAAAGAAAAGACCTGAAGTTTTGTAATAGAAAAATATACTGGCAAAAAACAAAAAGGCATTTCTGAGGGCTTTTTTGGGATAGATAAAAGAGAAAACCACCAGTACGATGAGGAAAAAACCCCAGAAATAAAGTCGGGTAAAAATCAAAGGATTTTCAGGCGAATAGCTGAAAATATGCATAAAATATTCCCAAAAGCCAGCTTTGCCTGTCATTTATTTTTTTTGAATTTGGGTTAAGTAATCCTCGTTCAATAAATCGCCTAAGGACTGTACAAGAGTAATTCCCATCATCTTGCCAAGCAACTGATACCCCTCGCGGGTAAAGTGAATTTTATCGGTAGAGGCTAAGCCTTTGCGTTGCCAAAGCAAGATAGAGCCCAAGCCGCCCATGGCTTCAAACTTATCGAACACCCCTTGCTGATAGCGGGTGGCCAATTCTATTTGACGTACGCGGGCTTCCAATACATTTCTATTCGGATTGCGTTTTTTGTAATAGCTATCGGTATGCGTCATGAATAAGAAGGCACATTTGGGGTTGGCTGCTTTGAAGGCAAGCATCAATTGCTCATAATTTTGCTGATATGCCAGAGAGTTAAACTCACCATTTGGGCTGTTGGCATCATTGATTCCGATACCAAAAATAACTAAATCGGGCTTCAAGCCTTTTAATTGTTGCTGAAAATCGACCCCTCGCATATAGCTGTACGTAGTAGCGCCATTTACGCCTATTGAGTGGTAAGTAATTCCTGGTTTTTTATCTTTAAACACCTGAACACCTTGCAGTATAAATTTTTTCTCTTCGTTTTCGAGCATAAAAGCTACCTCAATATCATCAATCAAAGTATCAAAAACCCATTCAGTGTAGTTGAGCCTTTCGCTTTGCCACTCTAGCATGGGTGCTGTTTTTCCTATCCACACGGGTCGGTAATAGGCATTGCCTACGGGGTGGTAGATGCGTACCCGATCAAACTGCACGCGATTGGGATACTCATCTTCCTTAAAAAAGAGTCG
>CAYZUZ010000311.1:0-2159 GCA_964481795.1 uncultured Cryomorphaceae bacterium | reverse complement strand
GAACGTGGAAATACGTGGTTGTTGAGGCCAGCGGTAAGCAATTGCTCTAGATTGAAACGAGCAGAGTGATGATTTCCAAACTTGGAGGAGATGGTTTGACCTTGAATGGTAATTTGAATTTCCTCATTTTCAATGTCTTTGCCCAAAGCTGCGTAATATGCATGGGTATCGCCCCCACCACGAGCAGGAGGTCCACCTCGTCCATCAAAGAAAAGCACCTTAACGCCATGTTCTCTACTGATGTGTGTAAGTTGTTTTTTGGCTTGATAAATAGCCCAGTTGGCCGCCACATAGCCACCATCTTTGGTGCCATCGCTAAAGCCAAGCATGATGGTTTGTTTTTGATTGCGTGCGGCCAATTGTTTTTGATAATCAGCATCTTGGTATAAAAATTTCATAATACGGCCACAATCTTTAAGGTCGTCGATGGTTTCAAAAAGCGGAATCAAATCGAAGGGTAGGGGGGTGTCCCAGCCACCGCTTTGCATCAGGAATTGAAGTATGAAGAGGTCTTCTTCGTTGCGTGTGTTGGATATGATGTGTCGGCTACAAGCTTTGCTTCCGTTTCTTTCGCGTATTTGTTTTAGGTAGTGATAGAGTTTTAAGGTTTCATGCGTGATGCCCTCAAAATCATTGAAATCCATTTTTTTAGCTTCGATTTTTCTCCAGAAGTTGAGTTTGTCGTGCATGGTTTGCAGCAAGTTGTATTCTTGAAACAAGCCTCTGAATTCCAAAATTTCTTGGGCTATGCTCCTATGAACACGGCTGTCTTGTCGGATATCGAGTTCGGCAAAATGAAATCCAAAAATACTTACCTTATCCATCAATCGTATCAAGGAATCAGCATAAATGCCTTGGTAATTTTGGATAAGTTCTGTGTGTATTTCCTGTAAATCTTGGAGTAATTCAGCTGGATTGCTGTAAAAGGTATTTTCATGGTTGTAAATACTGCTTTGTAGCTTTTTTTCTATGATTCTAATGCGTCGGTCGGTATCCGGAAAAGTGAGCTTGCGCTTGAGTTGACGTACCTCTTGCAGATAAGCCCTGATGATAGACTCGCGCAATTTTTCGGCAGTAATGAGGGTTGTATCAGCTGTTACAAAAGGATTTCCATCGCGATCGCCACCGGGCCAAAACCCCAGAGTGACCAATCCGGGATTGATATCAGAATCTGGAAATTTTTGTTTCAAGTCGGAGTATAACTGTCCTATTACGGTGTAAAAAATATTTTCTAGGTACCAAATTAAGGCAATGGCTTCGTCGATAGGCGTGGGTTTTTTGCGTCGGTACATGGGTGTGAGTCCGAGTTGCTTGAGCAAAAAACTCACCTCTGCCGTGTTGCCCTCTCTAATGGCTTGTTCTAGATCGGTGATAATACCCAAAATATGACCCGTGTAAAACTGTGTAGGATGTGCGGTAAGTACTACGCGCACGCCAAAGTCTTTCATTTTGTGCAAGAAAGCTTCCTTTTGATTTGGATTGTTGAGCAAAGAAAAAAAGTGCGAAAAAGTGCCCTTTCCTTGCAAATCATTGAGTTGTTCAAAGGCTGCATCTTCTACAGCATCAAACAATACCACCTGACGCTCAATGTATTGGATGAATTTGAAGAGCATGTCGATTTGTTGATTTTGGGGAAGCTGTGCGTGGTGATTTTCAAAAAAATCATGGATTATTTGCTCAGGAGTAGCACCTTGCTTCAAGCCTTGCTCACATTTTTGGGCTAGCAAAGGCAGAAAACTTCCCGTACTGCTGATGCCTGCATAAGGCAAAGTCAAAAATAAACTATTGAATAATTGGTAGTTAAGAGCCACCTGATTGTTGAAAATATCGTTTTTGCTGTGCATGTATGGAATAGTAAAAATTAAAAGTGTAAAATAAACACTAAGTATGGGATAAACAAGTTTAAATCTGATTGTTCATTAAAACTGCAATTTGCATTAGAATTGAAAATCAATTTTATACTGAACCAAAGGAGGCTTTGTTTTTCAACAATAGAAGGAGGAACTTTTGCAAAAAAAAACCGAATCTCTCGACTCGGTTTTCGTTTGTTTTGGTTTTTTTTAAAATTATTGAATAATCACCCGTTTTAAAGCGCTCCCTTCAGCACTGTTGATGCGCAACATATACACGCCAGCCGCCCAGTTATTCAAGTTGTACGA
>CAYZUZ010000310.1:0-2172 GCA_964481795.1 uncultured Cryomorphaceae bacterium | reverse complement strand
GGCGTTGCCCTCGACGTGTATCATGTTTGGTGGGACGATACCTTAGAGCAAGAAATTGGGCGTTGTGGCGCAATGGGCAAATTATTTGCCTTTCACATCTGCGATTGGAAAGTGCCTACCAACGATATGTTACTGGATAGGGGTTTAATGGGCGAAGGCTGTATTAACTTAACAGCTATTAAACGCTGGGTCGAGCAAGCAGGGTTCAATGGTTTCCACGAAGTAGAAATTTTTTCTAACATCCATTGGGCAAAAGACCAGCATCATTTTTTGGCGGAAATCATTGCAGCTTATCAAAATTATACCGCATTAGAGGCATCCATCAATTCAAAAACAATTATCAATCAAACACAAATAACATTAACCTAAACGCAACAAAGGCTGAACTATGCAACACAAAATTGGAATTATCATGAACGGCGTTACAGGGCGCATGGGGACGAATCAACATTTGCTGCGCTCCATTGATGCCATTCGCAAACAAGGTGGCATAAAAATTAGTGCTACGGAGCGTATTATGCCCGACCCTATTTTAGTCGGCAGAAGCCCTGAAAAGTTAGCTCAACTCTGTAAAATAGCAAACATTGATAAAATGACCACCAATGTAGAAGAAGCATTAGCAGATGACTATAACCGTGTTTATTTCGATGCTCAAATTACAGGTAATCGCTATGCAAGTGTGAAAAAAGCGATTGAATTTGGTAAACATATTTATTGTGAAAAACCTTCTGGCACTACTTCGGCGGAAGCCCTAGACCTATACCATCTGGCACAAAAAGCAGGGGTAAAGCATGGCGTGGTACAAGATAAGCTATGGCTACCTGGACTTCGTAAAATCAGGCGATTAATTGAAAATGATTTTTTTGGCGATATTTTATCTATTCGTGGTGAGTTTGGTTACTGGGTATTTGAAGGACACAGCATTCCTGCACAACGCCCCTCTTGGAATTACCGAAAAGAGGATGACGGAGGAATCATTGTAGATATGCTTTGCCATTGGCGATATGTACTCGACCAAATTTTTGGCAAAGTAAAAGCAGTTTCTTGCATAGGTGCTACACACATTGCAGAACGTACGGACGAGCAAGGAAAGCCTTACAAAGCCACTGCCGATGATGCTGCCTACGCTACTTTTGAACTGGAAAATGGTGTAATTGCCCAGTTTAATTCCTCTTGGACAGTTCGGGTGCGAAGAGATGATTTACTAACTGTTCAAGTAGATGGCACAAAAGGCTCTGCCGTAGCAGGTCTCAGGGAATGTTACATTCAGCATTATGGCAATACGCCAAAACCTATATGGAATCCAGATATTACGCAGCCAATTAACTTTTTTTCCGATTGGAGTAAAGTCCCAGAGCAAGAGCCTATGGACAATGCCTTTAAAGTACAATGGGAACTATTTTTGCGCCATGTGGTGCTAGATGAGCCTTTCCCGTGGAACTTACTCGAAGGAGCAAAAGGTGTGCAATTAGCGGAAAAAGGATTAGAAAGTTGGGCAAAAAAAGCATGGGTAAACCTAGAAGAATTAGTTTGACATGGAGAAAGTAGCGTTAATCACAGGGGGTAGTCGTGGCATTGGATTAGGCATTGCTACGCAGTTGGCAAAAGAAGGATGGTGCCTTGCAATCAACGGAATTCGACCTGAACAACAGGTGGATACGCTTGATGAATTGAGAAAGTGGGGAAAAAAAATCATTTATTGTCAAGGTAGTGTAGCTGATACTTCAACTCGACAGCAGATTATCCACAACGTGATTAACGCTTTTGGTCATCTCAACGTGTTGATTAACAATGCAGGCATCGCCCCCAAAGTCCGTACTGATCTACTCCAAACCACAGAGGAAAGCTATGATGAACTGATGAATACCAACTTAAAAAGTGCTTTCTTCTTATCACAACTTGCTGCCAATGAAATGATTAAAGCTAAAAATAAGTATCCCATTTTTTTTTCAGCCATCGTTAATATCTCTTCTATTTCTGCTACGGTGGTTTCAATTAATCGTGGAGAATACTGCGTTTCAAAAGCAGGACTAAGTATGGTAACACAACTTTTTGCCACTCGACTAGGTGCGGAAGGCATTCCTGTGTATGAGGTGCGTCCTGGTGTAACTTATACAGACATGACGGCTGGGGTAAAGGAAAAATATGATCATTTAATTCAAGAAGGGCTTT
>CAYZUZ010000309.1:0-2182 GCA_964481795.1 uncultured Cryomorphaceae bacterium | reverse complement strand
TACATGCTCACGGGTGAAGCCTATTTTTATGAACGTGAATTTTTCAAAGCTTTAGAAATTTTCAATTTTGTGATTGCCCAATTTCCAAATTCAGAGCATTTTTTTGCAGCGGTTATGTGGTCGGGCCGATGCAATGGCGAAATAGGGAATTTCAGTCAGGGTCGTGAAATATTCAACAAATCGTATGGGAGTAGAAAATTACCCAAAAAAGAAAAAATGGATCTTTATCTTTCTATGGCTCAATTAGAAATAAACGCTAAGAATTTTGATAAAGCACGCGAACTTTTGCAATTGGCAATAAAAGAAAAGCCTAGAAAAAAAGTAAAAACGAGAGCATTATTTGTTTTAGCACAGCTATTTGAAGCTTCAGACATGGATTATGAAGCTTCAGAAGAATTTAAAAAAGTTGTAGAACTAAAACCTCCCTATAAATATGCTTTTCAAGCGGCTATAGGTAGAGCTCGAAATTTTAATCCTGCTCTTATGAGTAGCGAAAAAATCATGAAAGAGCTCAATAAGATGGCGAAAGATGCCAAGAATCTAGAAAATTTGGACATTATTTACTATACCATGGCCGAAGTAAAACTCAAAGAAGATTTCTTTCCTGAGGCTATGGAATATCTGCAAACCTCAATAAACAAAAGCATTTCCAATCCTACCCAAAAAGGACTAAGCTACATCAAAAGAGGTGATATCCACTTTGAGTTTCGCGAATATGTACCCTCTGAGGCCAATTACGATAGTGCCATAAGTGTTTTGCCAGAGAAACATTACCTCTACGAACCCATCAAAAAGAAAAAGAAAAGCCTTACAGAACTAGTGGGTTATCTGAATACCATAAGCTACGAAGACAGCGTGCAAAAAATAGCGGGGATGTCTGAGTCACAGAGAGAAGGTGCCATACAAGACATTATCCGTAGGGTAAAAAAAGAAGACGAAGAAAAAAAGAGAAAATTAGAGGAAGAAGAGGAGGAGCGCAACATTCAAATGCTGGCAGGTGGTGGCAACCCTAGAGGAGGAGGGGCAGCCGGAGGTGGAGCACCAGGCGGACCTGGTGGACCTGGTGGTGCACCTGCTTTTTACTTTTACAACCAAAATTTAAGTACCAGTGGTTTTTCGCAATTTGTAAATAAATGGGGCACAAGAAAACTAGAAGACAACTGGCGTAGAAAAGACAAAACACTGGTTACAGATTTTGCTGTGGCAAACAATGAAGAAGAAGAAGAAGAGGAAAGCACCGACCCTGATAATGCTGATAAAAAAGAGCCCAAAGTAGACCCACGCTATACACAAGAATATTACCTAAAGAAAATACCCTTATCGGCAGATTCCTTGGATGCCAGTCACAAAAGGATAGTACAAGCACATGAAGGCTCGGCACGCATCTATAAGGATGTACTCGACGATGCCAAGGAAGCCACCAAAATGCTGGAAAACTTACTAATGCGATACGAGGATTGCGAATGCGAAGCCCGAGTATGGTATACCTTGTGTCTTATTGCAAATGAAACAAAAAACACCAATAAGCAAACAACGTATTGCGAGGGTCTTCGTGCCAAGTATTCCAATTCCAATTTCGTTGCACTGCTCAATGGTACGCCATTGGAAGTGAAAGGCCCTTATCCTCCTGAAGCTGAGATACTTTATAAAGATGCATTTTCATTGTATAAAAGTGCATCGTACAAAAAATCCTTAGCTCAAACCGAAAAAGGTATGTCCTTGTATAAGGAAACAGAACTCTATCCAAAACTACGCTTGCTAGAAGCTATGAATTGGGGAAAAATGGGCAATAAAGATACCCTAAAAAACAAGCTAGAGCGTGTCATTTCCGACTTCGACAAACATGCTGTAGTTACCGAAGCTCAAATGATATTGGCCTTGCTCATTGGTGAAACACAAAAAGTGAAAGTAAAAAGTGAATACTACAACAATACCGAAATACCCCATCAAATCATTATCGTGATGCCCAATACCGAAGTAAATTTAGCTACCATCAAAGCCAAAGTATCGGATTATAATGTATCCAAACACGCCAAGCTTCGCTTACAGCAACGCACTCTTATGATGGGCACTGATTATCAACTACTTGTAGTGTCTGGTTTCAGAAAATTAGCGCCCGCTATAGAGTATTATAGTGATATAGTTCAAAATCAAGATATTAAGTTGATTTTACCCTTCAACC
>CAYZUZ010000308.1:0-2189 GCA_964481795.1 uncultured Cryomorphaceae bacterium | reverse complement strand
TTCTGAAGAGCAACAAAACCACTACTGCAGCTACGCCTGCAAATACAATGAGCAGGATATTGGGGTCTATCAGCAAGGCTAGAATAAACAGGAGGCCTGCAAATAAAGCCGAAAAAATATAATAGGGTGATAGGCCCTCTCTGTAAAACACAAAAATGAAACTGCTAAATACCACCGCGCTGCCTAAATCGGGTTGAGGCAAGATAAGTACTACGGGCAATGATACGAGCGTTGCCGCAAATAATCGAGGTTTCCACTTTTCGAGGTTGATTTGCCTGCCCGACAAGTACTTAGCAACTGCCAATGCGCATGCTGCTTTTGCAAATTCAGCGGGCTGTAAACTAAAACTTCCTATCTGAAACCACGACCTTGCTCCACTTATTTTTGCTCCAAAAATCAAAACCAAAACCAAACTCAATAATGAAATCAAGTAAATCGGATAAGCAAAATATTCATAAAAACGTGCATCGAGACTCAAAATAACCATGCCCATAAGCAAACCTATGCCTATCAAAACTGCTTGCTTGGTGTAATTTTGACTGAAGTCGAAAAAACTAAAGGTCTCTTCATTGTACAAGGCAGCGGTAATATTGACCAAGCCAATGCTGGAAAAAACCAAGTAGGCTAGTATCAAAAACCAATCTATGTGATTGAATATGTTTCCTTGTTTTCTCACTCGGGTTGGTGGGTTAATTTAGGGCCAAAGTTTTTTGCGAATTGTTTTTTGTATTCTTCTTCCAAGCTTCCTTCTTTCATTCGTTTTTCTAATTCCTTTCGCTTTACCTCACCGGTTAAATATTTTTCGATGATGAGTGAGGCAATAGGAGCTGCCCATCTTGAGCCCCAATAGCCATTTTCAACAAATATGGCTATGGCAATTTTAGGCTCATCCTTGGGGCCAAAGCTCATAAATATGGAATGATCTTGTCCATGCGGATTTTGAGCTGTACCTGTTTTGCCACAAAGGTCTATTCCTTCAATTCTTGATAACCGAGCCGTTCCCTGCTCGTACACTTGATACATGCCTGCTATCACGGTTTCAAAATGCCTAGGTTCAATACTTGTGTATTTGGGCTGGGTAAAATGGGGGTCTCTTATGGGTTTGTTGTCTATTTCTTTTATCAAATGGGGTGTGTAATAAAAGCCTCTGTTGGCAATAGTAGCTGCTACATTGGCCAGTTGTAGTGGCGTTACCAGCATTTCGCCTTGACCTATACCCATCGATATGGTGCTCAATGCTTTCCATCTGTTGGTGCCAAAAACCCTGTTGAAATAGGAAGAATCAGGCACTAATCCTTTGCGACCTGTGGCCAAATCATTATTAAAAAAATCACCCAATCCAAAGCTTTTTACGTGTCTGCTCCATACTTCTATACCTATAGGTGCTGTAGGATGCTTTTCTATGGTTTTGCGATAGGTGCTACAGAAATAATTATTGCACGATTTATAGATTCCTCTTTCCAGTGGTATAGGGCCCGATGTGCCACATTTACAGCCCACAAATAGGCTTCCGCTGCGGTAACCCCCTCCGCACGAAAAAGTAGTGCTCTCGGTAATAGCACCCTCTTGCAGCGCTACCAAAGCATTTACTATTTTAAAAGGCGAACCTGGCGGATACTCGGCCAATAATGCTCTGTCGTACAAGGGTTTTTCAATAGAATCTGAATAAAGTACAGAGTAGTTTTGGTTGCGTTCGCGGCCTACAAGTAAATTGGGGTCAAAAGACGGACTCGTAACCAACATGAGTATTTCGCCCGTGGAGGGTTCTATGGCTACAATGCTACCCCGCTTGTTGCGCATCAATTCTTCGCCATACAGTTGCAGCTCTATATCGATACTACTGGTCAATTTGGCGCCTGCTTGTGCAAGAGTATCATATTGTCCTTTTGCATATTGTCCTTTTTCACGATTGTATACATCTACCAGTATGCGCCTTACACCATGATTGCCTCTTAGGTAATTTTCATATGATTTTTCTAAGCCAGAGGTACCTACAAAGTCTCCTTTTTCGTAAGAAGGGTTGTTTTCTAAAAAGGCATCCGAAACCTCGCCTATAGAACCCACCAAATTAGAAGCGCCTGAATAAGGGTATTCTCGGAGCATTCTTTTTTGAAAATAAAAGCCGTTGAACAAGAACATTTGCTCTTGCAAATAGGCGTGTTCATAGCTTTTGATTTGCTTGATGAATA
>CAYZUZ010000307.1:0-2194 GCA_964481795.1 uncultured Cryomorphaceae bacterium | reverse complement strand
TGGTGAACATTTTGAGCGCTTGCCCCTGTAAATGACCACTGCACATGCGTGGCATTAGTATTTTGGCGTAGGTTTCACGCTCCAGGTTTTGTAATACTTCGGAGGCAGGTGTGGTATGCTGCTCACTGTATTGGTCTATGTGTTTAGGTAAAAATTCCATATAAAGGTAGAAACAGTTCAAGGTTAAAAGAGGTTCAAAGAACGGAAAATAGCTTGAATAAAATGCCATTTCTTAAAAAATAAATTTTTTTTATAAATTTTAAACATTTCTAAATCAATAATATATAATAATTATCGAAAATAATCACATATAACCATGTACTTTGTATTGCATAGTACCAATTCGTACCTATATATTTGCCAAACCAAATACTAAGAAAATGGAAGACCAGAAATTTGAGAATGTAAAGGCACAAATGCGCAAAGGCGTGCTGGAATTGTGCACCTTAGCTCTACTTAAACAAGGTGATGCTTATTCAAGCGATTTGATCAATAGGTTGCGCGAGGGCGACATGATTGTAGTGGAAGGCACGCTGTATCCTTTGCTTACACGGCTCAAAAACTTGGGTTTGCTCACTTATCGCTGGGAAGAAAGCAAATCAGGCCCGCCAAGAAAATATTATACCCTAACCCCGGAAGGGGAAAAAGCACTCCAGGAAATGCACAACGCCTGGCAAGATTTAGTCAATTCTGTAGAACAATTTTTAACCTCAAAAACCCATTAATATTATGAATAAGACCGTGCAAACCAACATCAGTGGCTTCGTATTTCATTTGGATGAGGATGCTTATGTATCTCTATCACAATACCTTGCTTCAATTAAAATAAAGTTTAAAAACGACCCTGGTTGTGAGGAAATCATCTCCGATATAGAAAGTAGAATAGCCGAAATATTTAAAGAAAATATGGGCAATTTGCGGGAGGTCATTCATCAAGGGGATGTGAAAAAAGTGATGGAAATTTTAGGTATGCCCGAAGATTTTGAAGAAGCTCAAACATCACAAAATACAAATCAAAACACACGACAAGATTATGACGATTACCGAGGACCTAAAAGGGTTTTTAGAGATCCCGATAATCGCAGCTTGGGTGGAGTGAGTTCTGGTTTAGCTGCTTATTTAGGTATCGATCCTATCATTATTCGAATTCTTTTTATTGTAACTTCCATTCCTGGTGGGTTCGGAGCTTTGGTGTACGTCATTCTGTGGGCGGCTATTCCAGAGGCCAAAAGCACTGCCGACAAACTCATGATGAAGGGCGAAAAAGTCAATATCGACAATATTGAAAAATCGATCAAAAGGGAGTTTGACGAGGTAAAAAAAAAATTAGAAGAAGCAGGTAATCAATTGCCAAACAGCCCTTTGAGCAAGGGGGTACAGCGCTTAGGAAGCCTCATCGAAAATATTTTTCGATCTGTTTTCCGGCTTATTGCAGGCATACTTACAGCAATCTTTAAATTGATAGGTGTTATTGTAATTATTGCGGTATCTATTTTTGTTTTTGGGCTCATTGTTGCACTATTTGGTCCTGGCATTCAGTTGAATGGAATATCATTAGGTCCGGATGAGCTGAATGTTTACCTCAATGCGATTATGGTAAGTCCTACGCAAGTGGGGCTTTTTTATACCAGTTTAGGCTTGATTATAGTTTCCGTTCTTTTTTCAATCATTGGTACCTCATTACGATTGATTTTAGGAAAAAAAATAAATTTAAGTGGCTATAACGGAGTAGTAACTGCGGCCATTATCATAGGATTTGTTTTGCTTTTTTCCACAGGAATCTATACAGCTAGTAGATTTAGCAATGAGTCTAGATTTACTGAGCAGCAGCCACTTGCCAACATTACATCTGATACACTATCTGTAAGTTCTGTAAGTAATTTATTGCTTAATGATTATGGCTGGAATCAAGAATTTACTTGGATAGTAGAAGGTGATGAACAGTTTGTAAATAAAATTCAAACCAATATCAAAAAGTCCTCTTCGAGCGAGTGGAGTATGGAGATTCAAAAAAAATCGAAGGGCAAAACAAAAAGCGATGCCCGACAAAATGCTAAAGCAATCGATTATCAATATACTATTACAGAATCAACGGTACAGTTAAACGATTATCTCAAACTGCCCAAAGGACAATTTTTTAGAGATCAAAAAGTAGAGTTGACTCTAGAAATGCCTGAAGGCAAGGTGATTTACC
>CAYZUZ010000306.1:0-2198 GCA_964481795.1 uncultured Cryomorphaceae bacterium | reverse complement strand
AACATTTTATCAATGCCAACCTCAATCAACGCCAAGACCCACAAGAGGTGATTGATTTTTTAAGTAAGATGTAATTTGGCTTGAGAACTGTCATTTCACGAACAATTAAGTAGCTTTGCAACTTTTGAAGGCTACTTATTTTTTTGAACACAAATAAGAGATTGCTTATTAGTTATCAGAGTTCTTATTTATAATTCATTAGTAATGAGCATCTTACGAGAAGTAATTGTCCACTATATTTAGTTCTCTTTATCATTATTATTTTATGAAAATTGTTTGTCTTTCTGATACCCATACAAAGCACCGACAAGTAGCCATTCCTGAAGGGGATATGCTCATTTTTGCGGGCGATATTTGCCATAAAGGGAAAGATGAACACGTCTTGCACGATTTCAATGAATGGCTGGGCAGTCTGCCACACCGCCACAAAATAGTAACTGCGGGCAACCACGACTACCTGCTAGAGCAACAAGCCGATAAAGCCAAGGCAATCTTGAGCAATGCCATTTATTTAGAAGATGAAGGCATTACCCTTGAAGGTATCAAAATATGGGCCTCGCCCGTTACCCCTCGCTTTTTAGGAGTAGGTTCTAACCGAAAACCGCGCGAAATTATCCAACAACATTGGGCAAAAATCCCAAAAGATACCGATTTACTCATCACCCATACCCCTGCCTATCGCATAGGCGATTGCTCGTTTTTTGGTTTGCGTCCAGGCTGCCGTGACTTAGCGAAAATTTTGCCAAGCATTACTCCCAAACTGCACGTCTTTGGGCATATCCACGAAGATTATGGGCAATTTAAGGTAGGAAATACCCTCCACATCAACGTAGCCATTGTTGATTTTAGGAAAATACCTGTAAGACAGCCTATGGTGATCGATTGGGATAAATTATGAAGAACATCTGAGATGTGAAAAATAGCCTCGCCAGGAATCGAACCTGGATCAAGCGTTTAGGAAACGCCTATTCTATCCGTTGAACTACGAGGCCAAGAAATATTTTTCAAAAATAGCAACTTTATAGTTCAAGTCCAAATATCAAGCACTTTGATTGTTGGTTGGCATAGCGATTTCTTTGTTCAGAAGCCAATCAAGGGCATTTTGTTCACATTGAAAATAGCGCAACTCGTACAAAGTTTTAGCTTTGTAATCATTGGCTTCTTGTATGGTTTGCTCTACCGAAAGACCAGCTATGTATTCTTTGGGAATGAGATAGGCAAATTTTTTTACACCCAAACAAGCGATAGGATTGGCAATGTACTGAGTAGTCCAAGTTTGAAGCTCGGGTGTGATGATGAATCCAAAATCTTGTGCATATACCATAAAAAGTGTAGGTTTATATTTTTTTACGGCTTCAATGGCAGCAAGCATTTCTCTTTTGTAAAGCTTTTCGTCCATTTTCTCGGTTGCTTCTTGCCATCTCGAAATAAGTAGGCGTTGAGCATCATCAAAATACCTGTGAACATATTTACTTTTGCTAATCAGTTTCATGGGCTTTATCATATTTGGTACATTTGTCAATTTAAAATTAGTAAAAAAAATCAAAAGAGACATTTTTTTGTTGTAAAGACTGAAAATTTAACGATTTGAAAGCAGATGAAAAGAACAGAATTAAAAGAACTAGGAGAGTTTGGCTTGATAGAAAAACTTAGTAGAGATACACCCACTCAGCAAAAAAGCACCATCAAAGGCATAGGTGATGATGCGGCTGTGCTAGATTATGGTGGTGAAGATTATACCCTTGTAAGCACTGACCTGCTTGTAGAGGGCATACACTTTGACCTAAGTTATTTCCCCTTAAAACACTTGGGCTACAAAGCGGTAGCAGTCAATATATCTGATATTGCGGCAATGAATGGCATACCAAGCCAAATCACTGTAGGTATCGCATTGAGCAGTCGCTTTTCTGTAGAGGCAGTAGAAGAACTCTACCACGGAATGTACCTGGCCTGCGAAAATTATGGTGTGGACTTGGTGGGGGGAGACACTACTTCCTCGCTCTCAGGCTTGATGATTTCAATAACGGCACTGGGCAGTGTGCCAAAGCAAGAGATTGCCTACCGAAGTGGAGCTAAAAAAGGGGATATTCTTTGCGTTACAGGCGATTTGGGGGCAGCTTATCTGGGCTTACAAGCCTTAATCAGAGAAAAAGAAGTTTTTTTGGCAAACCCCGAAATGCAGCCCGAACTTACAGGAT
>CAYZUZ010000305.1:0-2199 GCA_964481795.1 uncultured Cryomorphaceae bacterium | reverse complement strand
ACTTACGTTTCGCTGGTTTCGAAACCCACAAAAAACAATTTAAGGGAATAAGCCTCAATACGCATTATGTTGGGTACTAATTTAAACAAAATAAATTATTTTTTAAACATTAAGAGATTCAAAATTTCAAGACTTAAAAACAGGAAAAATTTAATTCTGTATTTACCTATTCTTGAACAAAAAAACAGCGTTAAAATAATGTTTAAATCTTTTTTGCAAAATTGATTATTAGCGAAACGTAAGTCTGATGCAATATAAATAACAAAATGACCTTTAACAATCAAAATGACCCCCTACTTTATAAGTTTTATGAGAATACCTGGGCAGAGCTCAGACGCGCTATTGTAGATAAAAAGCACTCTTTTCGTTATTTTGTGCTTGCCTCTGTATATGAGGCGCAAGTTTACCAAAGAACCTTGGCACTTCGAGGCATTGATGAGCGGCAATACATCTGGGCTTATACTGATTTCAGAACACCTAAAATCAAGCAATTGCAGCTGAACCCAAGCGTAAGTTTGCTTTTCTTTCACCCTAAAAAGTGGCTTCAAATACGCATAGAAGCATTTACAGAGATTCATTATCAAGACAAAGACACAGCCCAAGTATGGAAAAACATCTCGATACATTCTCAAAAAGATTATACCACTATGCTTTCACCTGGCTCAACCCTTGAGTCAGCTGAGGAGATAAAATACTTGCCAAATGAGGAAAATTACTTTTGTAGGCTGTCTTTTGAACCTCAAAATGTAGAAATACTCCAAATCAGGCGCGAAGGACATCTGCGCGCTAAGTTTGAGCTTCAAAATGCAGATTGGAAAGGCGCTTGGCTTGTGCCTTAATAACATGAGCAATAGATGCTTATGCCCTGATGGCTTCCACAGGATCCATTCGGGCGGCAGTGTAAGCAGGAATGACCCCTGAGAGCAAACCTATAGTAGAGGAAATGATGATACCTGTCATGATATTTTTGAAAGAAAGTATTATATCAAAAGAATCAATAGAAATCAAAGAAATCATATAAACAAGCAAAAGCCCTACCCCTCCGCCTATGAGGCTCAAAAATACAGCTTCAAACAAAAACTGAGTAAGAATAAAGTAGTTCTTAGCTCCCAATGATTTTTGTATGCCTATCAGCGATGTGCGTTCTTTGACAGATACAAACATAATGTTGGCTATCCCAAAACCCCCAACCAAAATGGAAAAAGAACCTATAAAACTACCTGCTAGATTGAGCACTGCAAAAAGAGAGGAAATCACATCAACAAAGGCTTCTGTGCGGTTGAGCGCAAAATTATCTTCTTCGCGTGGTTTGAGGCTTCTTTTGGCACGCAATAATCCTTTTACCTCACCCTCTAGTTCTTTCAGCCCCTCGTCGTCTTGGAAACCCTTAAGGGCAATCGTAGGCTCTACTGCACGATAGCCAATTCTATACAATGTACCAAAAGCACCATAAGGCACAATTACTTGAGTATCTCTGGGACTAAATCCAAACAAATTGGCACCTTCTTTTTTCATCACGCCTACCACCACAAAAGGCTTTCCTTTGATTTTGATGGTCTTGCTGAGAGGGTTGCCTGTTCCAAACAAAGCCTCGGATACCTCTGCGCCAATTACTGCCACATTTTGCTTTTTTTCAGATTCTTGGCGCGAAAAAAAACGACCTGTTTCTACTTCTAATTCTTGTATAGATGGATATTGAAAGGAAGCCCCTGTAAGAAAGACCCCCTCAATACGGCGATTCTGATACTTGACAATATTTCCTCCACGCTGTGCTAAAAAAGCCACCACCTTGGCATTTTGAAGGTTTTGTGCCAAAAACTTAAACTCTGTTTCGGTATTGCTAGGCCTAGCAGCATACTTCCAAAAAGGATAATCTGCCCCACCACCCCCAAAACTCCAAGGAAATTTCTGAATATACATCACATTATCTCCAATAAAAGCCATATCGCTTCTGATTTTTTGCTCCAGAGAATCTACAATCGCAAAAACACCCACAATCGCAAAAATACCAATGCTCACACCCAACAAAGACAAGGTAGTTCTTAATAAATTAGACCTCAGGGCTTGCAAAGCAAAGCGCATACTCTCATAGATAAGCCTCAAAAAGCGAAAAAAACGCATAATTATTGTTAGTTTATTGCAATTGAAAAAATATACCCTATTATTTCATTCATCAAATATAGAGATATTTCAAACAAT
>CAYZUZ010000304.1:0-2201 GCA_964481795.1 uncultured Cryomorphaceae bacterium | reverse complement strand
AAAAAAAAACCGCCCAATTTGGGCGGTCCTCTATTGACTTTTCTTTTGTTATTTCATTCTATAAGGCTTAAACTTTTCCTGTTTAGGCGACTTGGTCGACTTTTTGCGTTTGAGGTCGTTTTGCATACCCAATCTATCCATTGCGCAGCGGAAACCTATATAATCTGTTGATTGTGATTGCTCCAAGAATCTTCTTGTACCTGGGCTTACCCAATACTGACGATCTTTCCACGAGGCGCCTTTGTATACGCGAACTGTGTTACCAATCATAGTAGATTCGTTATATTGATACATAGGATCTTGTTCGGGCAATGTTTCATTGTTGAAATAAATAGAGCTTTCAACGTCACCATCCAAGAAGTTGCGGTAATCGCTGTATTGATAATTTCTTCTCTCAAGATTTTCTTCTTCAGTTACCTTTCTCACAGGCAATTGACCGGGCAACCTTACGATAGTTCCTGTTTCATCCGTTTGAGGATCTTGCAAAGGCTCAAGAGCACCTATACCCTCATAATCTTTGTCAAAGGTATTGAACTCATTACCACGGAAAGGTCTGAAATCAGAAACATCTTCTAAGCTTAAAGGACGGTAAACATCCATTACCCATTCGGCTACGTTTCCTTCCATGTCATACAATCCAAAGTCATTGGGAGGATAAAATTTAACCTGCATGGTGATATCTGCTTGGTCATTGAGCCAACCACCTAAACCCATGTTATCACCTCTACCTCTTTTGAAGTTGCCGAGCATATCACCTCTCATTTTATCGTCGCCTGAACGCATAGAGCTGCCACTAAATGTAAATTTATTACCTTCCAAAGTTCTGTCAAACTGGCGGTTTCCAATATTTGCATAGGCAGCATATTCCCATTCTGCTTCTGTTGGGAGGCGGTATTTGGGCAATAAAATACCATCTTCAATGGTTACAGGGCGACCCTCTTTGCCATAAGGGCTGTTGGGGTTCAAATCTTTAAGACCTTTTTTATTCTGCTGAGTATACTCGCCAGATAGATATAAATACACCTCAGTATCGAAGTGGTCTGCATCTCTTTGATCATTCATAGGGTTAAAAATTCCCTTGTTAATCAGGATTTGTTCATTTACACGGTCGGTTCTCCAAGAGGCATACTTCATAGCTTGTACCCAGCTAATACCCACTACAGGATAAAAATTGTACGCTGGATAGCGCAAGTAGTTTTCAACAAAAGCTTCGTTGTAGGCCAATTTATCTCTCCATACGAGGGTATCAGGCAATGCTGTTTTATAAATTTCAGGGAAATACTCAATATCAAAAACCCTGCTTAACCAGTAGAGATATTCACGGTATTGAAGGTTGGTGATTTCATGCTCATCTAAGTAAAAAGATGACACAGTAACTTGGCGTGGGATATTATTCCAATCCTTTACTACATCTTCTTCTACTCTACCCATAGTAAAAGTACCACCTTCAATAAACACAAGGCCTGGACCGGTCATTTGGCCTTTAAACTTCAAGTTGGCACTGAAACCTCCACTCTTTTTGTCATTTATTTTCCAGCCGGTAGCATCAGACTTGGTCTTTCCGCAGGAGCTTACCAAAAACAATGTGGCTAAAGCTGTACCTATTAATGCAATTTTTTTCATTGTATAAAGGAATAATTTTTTTGTTAACGATTAAAACTTAGGACAAGACATATTGGGAATTCTTTGTCGCTTTTGAATACATGGGAATTGGTAAAGTATAGAAATTTCATGGGCACCTCCCAAGGCATTGGTCAATCTGCTCACGGTATAATCATAACTGTATCCAATTCTAAAAGGTAACTCTTGTGGAGCTAAACCGAGCAATATAACGACAGCATCGGGGTTCGTATTGCCACGGCGGTACCCTAAACCTCCGGTAATAGCACTGTAATTAAATGAAAGGCCTCCAAAATAACTCATAAAAGTTCCTTGCCATTGGTACACCAAATTCGGTATAAGCATGGGTTGGGTTTCATTGTAAGTTCTTTGACGGCCCAAGGGTATGCTTGCCCCTAAGTGACCTGTCAATTTTAAAGGCAATTTACTATCTACGAAAAAACCTTCATCGGGCTGAGTAACGTGGTGACCTGTAACCCCAAAATAAAAATTCTTGGTATATCCTATCAATCCAAAGCTCAAATCCAAGTGGCTATTTACTTCATTGGGTGGTCTATTTTCTTCGGTGGGGAGTACGAATC
>CAYZUZ010000303.1:0-2202 GCA_964481795.1 uncultured Cryomorphaceae bacterium | reverse complement strand
GACCTAGCAGCCCTCAAAGCAGGCCATGTAGGCCTGGCTGTAGTAGAAAATGCCTTGCGATTTTCGCCTAGTAGTGATGGCATTTTGATGTCGAGCCAACTCATGTACTTAGATAAATTTATACGCGCTACTAAGGCCAGCAAGGATTTAATCCTATTTACCTTCATTATTTCTGTTGTGTACAATTTGATAGGACTTACCATAGCGGTAATGGCTCAATTATCGCCTCTTATTGCAGCTATATTAATGTCATCCAGCACGTTGAGTATCGTGTTGATTACATGGTTTGGCTCTGTGATCATCAGAAAAACCATTCTTAGCGATGTACCAAAAATAGAATCTAACTAATGAATAATTTAAAACCTGACTTTAATCATAAATAGCCTTGACAATGGGCATAGGCAAAAAATCAAAACTGTTGAATTTTTGCTCCCTCAATTACGAATATTTTAAAATAGCATCATGCAAATCCTCATATTACTACTAGGCATCAGCCTGGTCATAGCCACAGGCTTTTTGATTGCCTTTATATGGGGAGTCAAAACAGGTCAGTTTGAGGATGATTATTCACCCGCGCACAGAATTTTTTTTAACCATAAAACCAAACCAAATAAATAATCAAATACAACTATGCAATTAGAGAAGTTTTATTACGAAAATAAAGTTGTACGCAACTTTGCATATGCCACACTCCTGTGGGGGGTAGTTGGTATGTTGGTAGGCGTAATTATTGCCTTCCAATTGGCTTTTCCTTCATGGAATTTAGGCCTCCCGTTCACCTCTTTTGGTCGATTGAGACCCTTGCATACCAATGCAGTAATTTTTGCTTTTGTGGGCAATGGAATTTTTGCAGGGGCATATTACATGCTGCCTCGTTTGCTCAAAACCTCCATGTGGAGCAAGGTGCTGAGCAATATCCACTTTTGGGGTTGGCAGCTCATCATTGTGTCAGCGGCTATTACCCTTCCTTTGGGCCTTACCCAAAGTAAAGAATATGCTGAGCTTATTTGGCCTATTGATATTGCAGTAGTGCTTGTATGGGTAGTCTTTGGGGTCAATATGTTTGCCACCATACTCACTCGTAGAGAGCGACATTTATATGTAGCTATTTGGTTTTTAATAGGCACCTGGGTAGCTATAGCTATGCTATACATTGTAAATAATATACAAATACCTACTTCGCTTACTCACTCATATCCCATTTTTTCGGGTGTGCAGGATGCTTTAGTACAATGGTGGTATGGTCACAATGCGGTAGCATTCTTCCTTACTACACCTTATTTAGGCTTGATGTACTACTTTGTTCCCAAAGCTGCCAATCGCCCTGTATATTCGTATAAATGGTCTATCATCCACTTTTGGGCATTGATATTCATCTACATATGGGCCGGCCCGCACCACTTATTGTACACAGCCTTGCCCGATTGGGCACAATCATTAGGCGTTGTTTTCTCTATCATGCTTATTTTACCCTCATGGGGTGGTATGTTAAATGGTCTATTTACCCTGCGCGGTGTGTGGGATAAAGTAAAAGAAGACCCCATTTTAAAAATGTTTGTAGTAGGTCTTACCGCTTATGGTATGAGCACCTTTGAAGGTCCTATGCTATCATTGAAAAACTTAAACGCTTTTGCCCACTATACCGATTGGATCGTAGCGCACGTACACGTAGGCGCATTGGGCTGGAATGGTTTCATCACTTTTGGTATGCTGTACTGGATGATGCCACGCCTTTTCAACACAAATTTATATTCGGTTAAATGGGCCAATACCCATTTCATAATAGGTACATTGGGTATTTTGCTCTATGCCATACCTATGTATTGGGCAGCTTTCTCTCAAGCTTTGATGTGGAAAACCTTTACTCCTGAAGGTCAATTGAAGTATCAATTCCTTGAAACGGTAACTCGCATCATACCTATGTATATTTTCCGTGGTATTGGAGGACTTTTATATTTGGGAGGTGTTATCTTGATGGCAGTAAACATCTGGAAAACAGTAAAGCAAGGAAAACTAGTAGAGCGCGAGGAAAACGAAGCTCCTTCACTCAAAGCACTACCTGTACCTGCTGGCAAAGAATATTGGCACTCCATCATAGAGCGCAGACCGATTCAATTGTTGGTATTTAGCTTAGTTGCCGTAGGTATAGGCGGTGCTGTAGAAATCATCCCTACCTTCTTGGTAGATTCTAATGTACCCACT
>CAYZUZ010000302.1:0-2206 GCA_964481795.1 uncultured Cryomorphaceae bacterium | reverse complement strand
TTCTTTTGTCATGAGATGAATTGTGAATTATAAATTGTGAATTATGAATTGTGAATTATGAATTGTCAATTATTAATTGTCTATACGCTTCTAATGTTAGAAAATCAGCAAATGTGTTGTGCACCACTAGGTTGTTGAAGAGTTCAATGGCTTGTGTAAATTTTCCATTTTTGAAGTTTTCTTCGCCCAGCATTTCTCTAATTTTTTGAACTTCACTTTGCAAAAAGTCGTGGTATTTATCAAGTGTAAAAGTGTAACCTTCAGCCACTTTCACTTCATATTGTAGCCATTGCCATATTTGAGCGCGCGATATTTCTGCTGTGGCTGCATCTTCCATCAGGTTGTACAGGGCGGCTGCTCCTGTGCCTCTAAGCCACGATTCGATATAGAGTATGCCTACATTTATATTGGTGCGTATGCCTTCTTCGGTTACTACAGCGGTGGGCGCTTTGAGTAGGTCTTGTGCTGATATCATTACATCTTCGCGTTTGATATGCAATTGGTTGGGAGTGGTCATTACTTGGTCAAAAACTTCTCTTGCAGTGGCTACCAAGCCCGGATGCGCTACCCATGTGCCATCATGGCCATCGCGTGCCTCGCGTTCTTTGTCTTTTCTTACTTTTTCAAAGGCCTTGGCATTGGCTTCTTCATTGTTCTTGATGGGTATAAATGCTGCCATGCCTCCTATAGCGTGGGCATTTCGTCGGTGACAGGTTTGTATAACCAACAGTGAATAAGCCCGCATAAAATCTGTAGTCATGGTTACAGCAGAGCGATCGGGCAGTATGAAGGCTTCATGCTTGCGAAACTTTTTGATGTAGCTAAAAATATAATCCCACCGTCCGCAATTCAGGCCTGCAGAGTGGTCTTTGAGTTCGTATAGAATTTCATCGAGTTCAAAAGAAGCCAAAATGGTTTCAATGAGTACGGTAGCTTTGATGGATTTTTGCGGTATGCCAATATAATCTTGAGCAAAAACAAAAACATCGTTCCATAGTCGGGCCTCTAAATGACTCTCGAGCTTGGGCAAATAAAAGTAAGGGCCACTGCCTTTTGCCAATAAGTTTTGAGCATTGTGAAAAAAGTACAATCCAAAATCTACCAACGAGCCAGAAAGTTCTTCTTCTAGGTAAGTGAGGTGTTTTTCGTTCAAGTGCCAGCCACGCGGACGAACCATGAGTACGGCTGTATCATCGTTGAGTTGGTAAGTTTTGCCCTGTGGGTTGGTGTAGGATATGGTTTTGTTGATGGCATCGCGAAGGTTGATTTGTCCTTCTATTTGCTGCGAAAAGGTAGGCGTATTAGAATCTTCAAAATCAGCCATAAAAACCTGGGCGCCTGAATTTAAAGCGTTGATAATCATTTTTCTATCTACAGGTCCGGTAATTTCTACACGCCTGTCTACCAAGTCGTGAGGAATAGGCGCTATGGTCCAGTTGGATTGGCGAACGCCTGCTGTTTCTTCCAAAAAATCTGGAAAAATCCCTCGATCTATTTGTTCTTGGCGAACTTGCCTTAGGTCGAGCAAGGTTTTGCGTCTTTCGTTGAACTGAACATGCAGTGCTTCAATAAAAAGAAGGGCTTCAGGGGTTAAGATGCTTTCAAAATGATTGGGTAGGGGAGCGTTGATTTTAATTTGAGGGCCGACAAGGGTATTCATAAGGCTATTGACTTTGGGTTTTAAAATTCCGTATTGACGAGGCAAAGTAAACGAATAAAATTCATTTAGCGAAATTTCGCCAAAATAAAACATTTCGTTTTTAGCGATTAATTTGTAAAAAGCTGGTTTTTCACAGTAAAGGGCTATTTTTGCCCGATATGCAAAAACTAAGTGAAGAAAAAATAAGACTGATTTTTGGTCTAAAAATCAAGCAACTAAGAATAGATGCTGATATGTCGTTGCAAGACCTATCGGCCAAAACGGGACTTTCTTTGTCGTATATCAACGAAATAGAAAAAGGAAAAAAATACCCCAAGGCCGATAAAATAGCCTCCTTAGCTGAGGCTTTTGAAGTGCCTTACGACTTTTTGGTTAGCCTTAAATTGACCAAAAAACTCGCACCCTTGGGCGATATTCTGGAATCGGGTATGCTGGATGAATTGCCTCTCGATTTTTTCGGTATCGATGTGCAAAAGCTCGTAGAACTTATTGCCGCTTCGCCTGCAAGGGTCAGCGCTTTTATTTCTACTTATATAGATATTGCAC
>CAYZUZ010000301.1:0-2225 GCA_964481795.1 uncultured Cryomorphaceae bacterium | reverse complement strand
CAGGGTGTTTGTTATGTTTTTTTTAAGAATAGTAAATCTATTATCAATTATGATTTGATTTCAGTACTTCTACTGATACAAGGTTGAGATTTGTTGGTAAGTACAATACCAATATTTTAGAACAATAATTCCAAATATAATTTGGCTTACGCAAATAAGTAATATGTAAACGTAATTCGTAAACGTAGCTAAGTCCAAGTTATTAAGATTTTCTGATAAACTCCAAAATTTTAACATTTAATTTTTTTAATTTTTTCGATTCTAAACAAGTGCTTCAAAATTATTTTTGATGAAGCAGCCAATAGGCAATGCCCCTCAAAGCAATAAATCACTTTAATTTGCTTTATTTTCAACATAGTTTGTTTAGATTGGCTTAAATTTTAACAATTACTCACTTTCATTTTTAAATTTAACATGAAAATAAACATTTTACAAAAAATGATGCTCTGCTGTTTATTAGTAGGATTCATGCTTCCAGACAGCAAAGCGCAAGGCATACAATTTTCTGTGAGCTTTCCAAAAGAAAAAAGCAACAAAGCACTTGATGGTAGATTGTTGCTTTTTCTGGCTACCCACGATACACAAGAACCTCGCTTTCTGGTAAGTGATGACCCACACTCACAGCTAGGTTTTGGGATAGACGTAGAAAATCTCAATCCTAACCAAGCCGCTACCATAGATGCCTCGGCTTTTGGCTATCCTATCCGTAGCTTGCAAGATGTTCCCGAAGGAGAATACTATGTTCAAGCCCTCTTACATCGCTACGAAACCTTCAAAAGAGCCGATGGGCATACCGTAAAGCTGCCTATGGACAGGGGCGAAGGGCAAAACCTGAGAATCGCACCAGGCAACCTCTACAGCACTCCTCAAAAAATAAAAATCAATCCAAAAAGCAATCAGACCATTCAAATTGTACTAGACCAAGAAAACCCAGCAATGCCCGCCCCCAAAGAAACCAAATACATCAAACACGTAAAAATGCGTAGCAAGCTCCTGAGCGATTTCTGGGGAAGGGATATGTATTTAGGGGCTTTTGTGCTACTGCCCGAAGGTTTTGATAAAAATCCCCAAGCAAAATACCCTCTTTCTGTCTTCCACGGGCATTTTCCTGCTCAGTTTGAGGGCTTCAGAGAAACTCCTCCAGACCCTGACCTCAAGCCTGATTATGTTGAGCGGTTCAAACTGAGTGGCTATAACAAAATCGTACAACAAGAGGCATACAACTTCTACCAATGGTGGACTGCCCCCGAAACTCCCCGCTTTCTAGTGATTGAAATTCAGCATGCCAACCCTTTTTATGATGATTCTTATGCGGTCAATTCTGCCAATATCGGCCCTTATGGAGATGCCATTACCTATGAGTTAATTCCTTTTATAGAAAAACAATTCAGAGGAATAGGCGAAGGCTGGGCAAGATTTCTATACGGGGGTTCTACGGGAGGCTGGGAAGCCTTGGCAGCACAGGTATTTTATCCTGATGAATACAATGGCTGTTTTGCTGCTTGCCCCGACCCGATTGATTTTAGGGCATATACCGTAGTGGACCTCTACAAAGATAAAAATGCCTACTACCAAGAAAGTCAATTCAAAAAAACACCCCGACCTGGAAAGCGTGACTATTTGGGTCATGTGGCTTGCACCTTAGAAGAAATGAATCATCATGAACTCATGCTAGGCACAAAAAGTCGCTCAGGGGCACAGTGGGACATTTGGGAGGCGGTCTATTCGCCTGTGGGTAAAGACGGCTACCCCAAGCGCATCTGGGATAAACCGACAGGTGAGATTGATAGCACAGTAGCGGCTTATTGGCGTGAAAATTATGACTTGAACCACATCATGCAGCGTGATTGGGGCAAAATAGGCAAAAAACTAGAAGGTAAAATTCACCTCTACTGTGGCGATATGGATAATTATTACCTCAACAATGCGGTCTATCTTACCGAAGATTTCTTAGAAAGCACCACAGACCCCTACTACGCAGGCGAAGTGGCTTATGGCGACCGTGCAGAACACTGCTGGAATGGCGACCCAAAAGAGCCTAACTACCTCTCAAGGCTGCGCTACAATAGCATGTATGTGGACAAAATCTTGCAACGCATAGAAAAATCTGCACCCAAAGGAGCGGATTTGAAGAGCTGGAGGCATTGATGGGTTAAAAAAAAGAATGTGGCTTGAGTGTTTTCCCCCAAGTCGCTTTTTTGCTTTCAGAAAAAACACGACATTTA
>CAYZUZ010000300.1:0-2226 GCA_964481795.1 uncultured Cryomorphaceae bacterium | reverse complement strand
ACAAATCGCTCACTTGCCGAGTCATACTTATAATAAATGAACCGATGCCTTCACATCCATATTTGCGCACGTGGTTTTGTATGGCTTGGTAGCAGGCTAGCACTTGGTCGGCCTCCTGCCCTATGGCTTTGCCTTGCACCACAAAAGGTCGGTTGCTTTGCAGTTCTTTTTTTAAAAATTCCAATCTTTTTTCTTCTGGCCATTGGCTGTATTGCCAATCATTGAAAGAGGCAGCTTGCAAAATTTGCTCCAAGGCTCTATCGTGAAAGGCACTGTTTTGACGGATATCGAGCTTGGCTAAATGGAATCCAAAGCATTGCACATTTCTTTGTACAGGAAAGAGATATTCTTGCACAAACCGCTGCATGCCCGCTATTTCTAAACTTTGCTTCAAAAATTCTAAATCGGCCTGCAAGTCGGCTGGTGTGGCATAATAAGCTTGCGTAGAGAGCTCCAAAAAATCGTTCGTAGCTGTATGATCTAGTTTTTGCAGCATCAAATTAATGTATTGTCGCCACGGTTCACCCGGATTTCTTTCAATGGCTTGAGCACCTTTACTACCTATTATATGACTGAGTTCTACAATAGCAGCCTGAAGTTCTTTGGGAACTTTATTTTGCTTTTCGGAAAAGCTAGCCGCTGAGCCCAATTTGAGTAAATGCGTGCGATGCAGTTGCAAAGCAGCACTGCGATGGGCGGCTAGCGTATCGCGGGTATCGGATGCCTGCACCAATGGGTGTCCATCGCGGTCACCGCCTACCCAACTGCCAAATTTTAAATTGGGAAATTGCTGGTAAGAGATCATGTGTTTTTTATCGTAACCCAAAGCTTCCCATGCAAATTTTAATTTTTGGTCGGTCAAAGCCAGTGCCTCTGGAAAAACCTGGTATAAATAGTGTAAAACTTGATTGCGCTCTGAAGATAGCATGGGTTTTTCTAGCAAAATTTCACGGGTGCACCACCACCTTTCTATGAGCGCTTTGAGTTCGTTGGTGGTAGCTTTTTGTTCTGTAGTAGAGGAAATTGGATTTTCTTTCTTGGCCAATTGCATATATATTTCGCGGTGCAATTCCAATATCGATATCCTTTTGGCCTCGGTAGGATGAGCCGTTAAAACGGGCGAAATTTCTAATGAAGGAAGTACCGATGCCAGCTCGTCTGCCTGAATACCCCGGTTTTTTAATCGATGTAAGGTTTCGGCCCAGGAACCACGAATAGAATCCATTCCTAAGTGGTTTTCCATATTGCGCCTAAATTGAACTGCGGCATTTTCCTCTACCAAATTCATAAGCTGAAACATCATGCTCATTACTTGTATATTCTTTTCGAGCGCGTCTTCATTTTTAAAATCTGCAAACTGCCGAATTTCCGCTTTTTCCCATAGGTGCAGCGATTCAGCCAACTCCAGCTCTCCCTGTTCGGCAAGTACTTCCGATAAAATTTGTATGATTTCTGAGATATCTCTGTGGATCTTTTGCAGACCCTGCTCTTGGATGTTTCTTTTCATGGTGGTTGGTTCAATGGGTAAAAATATTGAAAGCTATGAGGTGTTGCAAGTACAATTTGCTGAATTTTGAATTTTATGTATGCCTATCTGTTTTCATTTAATTGAAATGAAAAACCAGATACCCTATTCCATTATTCTATGATAAAAAAGGTTCTATAGCAATAGTAAACACCCTTGAAAATACTCAATTTAAAATTCATTATTTCAAAACTTACGAAAAACGTCTTCCAAAGCTTAAAATTAAATTATTGATTATCATTAACTTATGCTATTATTTTAAAAAAAACATCCTGGTTTGTAACATTTCAAAAGAAATATTCCTATTAGGTATGAATTTAAAAAAACAATTTATTTATGAAACTAAAATTTGTACTTGCAGTAGCAAGTTTGGCAGTAGCCATGATCAGCTGTGAAAAAGAACAGTTAGAAAAAGTACCTGTGACACCAGAAACTCCTGAAGTAACTGGAGCAAAAATGTCGTTTAGCGTAAATGGAGCTGCTTCGTTTACCTACCAATCAAAAGGTTTCGGGTCTTTATGTCCTAATCCTGGTACAAGCGATTTTGTATGGGCATTGGCCACCGGCAACAACCTCGTTTACGATGCTGTAAATCAAGAGTTTTTGCCTGATATGGACAACGACACAACCTTTGCGCTTGCTTGGACATCCAGTTTGTCAAGTACGGGTACGTTTTCTATTCCAAACCCCCTTACCGATGC
>CAYZUZ010000299.1:0-2235 GCA_964481795.1 uncultured Cryomorphaceae bacterium | reverse complement strand
ATCCGCAATAATGTGAAGAAAAAAATCAAAAAAAAACATGAAAAACTCACAACTCCATGAAAATCAAGCTGAAAAATTTTTGGATTTTAGAAGAAAAAAATCAGTCATGTTGTATCAAATTGAAAAAGCCCTATTAGAAAAGAGTTATAAGGTAAGCGACAAGGCCAAAATCTTGTCTAATCTGTTAAACATCAGCGTAAGAGCTGTGTACGATAAGATTAAAGAAGATAAATTTTCCATGCAAGACATGAAGATTTTAAGTGAAAAACTAGGCGTTTCCTTTGAAATATCGCCTCCAGAAAGCAATATAGCCAGTGAACCATTGGATCAATATATTGCGGCCAATCCTCAAAACACAGGTGTGCAGGATAGCAACAAAGGCACTGCGGAAATTACGCTAAGGTTAAATCTTGACAGCGTACCCGATGCCGAAATACCCGATGTGCTTCGCAAAATCAACGAGTTGCTAAAAATAGTCAACGATAAAAAGTAAAGAAAAAACCAAACCCTATCCGGACAAAACACGGACAAACCGCACGTAAAAACACCTGTTTACACAGCAAAGCCACCATTGATTATTAGCACTTTAAAAAACAAAACTCTCAAAAAGTTGAATCCCTTCATCCGCACAGTTTTGTTTTCATAGTGAGTTTTAAAAAGTTGCCTATCAATATGATAGGCGCTTTTTAAAACAAATCAAAATCGGGTCGCGGACAAATGCGCGACAGTGGTGGTTTTTTGTTCCTGCGGCTTTGTTGTCGGGCGGGTAAGAAAAAAAATGCCATGAAAAATCCCTCGTCGTCTTATAGTTTATCTCTCCAAAAGTTTAAGCCTGCTAAATATGCTCCTGGAAAGGATGCTCATGTAGTCTATTACGTGTTTGACCCAACTAGCAAGGCCCTCAAGCGTATGCGTGTTCGTGTAAATCACATTGCCGAAGGCCAAAGGCGTAAGTATGCCAATAAATTGGTTAAGGAAATCAATGATAAACTTTTTCAAGGGTGGAATCCCTTGCTTGAAAATAGCGCTCCTGCTGGCTTTACTCCTGTAGTAAAGGCCTTGGATGAATGGCTGAGCATACAGCAAAAGCAGGCCAAACACGAAAATATACGAAAGGACACTTTGCGTAGCTACAAGAGTCAGGTAAATCTTTTTTTGGAATACATGAAACATCGAAAGGCTCAGGATATGCTTTGCATCAATCTAAGTACTGAGTTTATACAGGCTTACCTTAATTACAAGATGTTTGACCGCGGCAATAGCCCCAAAACGGTAAACAATACCATGAATTACCTGAATATCATATGCCGTTGGATGCTGCAAAAGCGGTTTATGAACGTGAACCCCATGACTGCGATTACTGCGTTTACGATCAAAGAAAAAATGCGCAAACCGATTACTCCAGCCATGCGGAAAATGATTCGTGAGCATCTGGATGCGAATAATCCTCACTACTTGCGTGTGTGTTTGCTTGCTTACCACTGCTTGATCAGGCGTACTGAGATTACAAAAATCAAGATATCGCACCTCAATCTTTACCGCCAGTACATATATATGCCGCAGGATATAACCAAAAACACCACCGCGCGCACGGCTACCATACCCGATGCCTTTATGCCGTACTTGCTTACCTTAAACTTGGATAGGTACCAGCCGGATGATTATTTGGTGAGCACTGATTTTTTGCCAGGACCCAAGCCCATAAAGCCGCAAAAGATTACCGATACCTGGAAGGCCATGCGTGAGGCTTTAGGCTTGCCTGTATCGATCCAGTTTTATAGCCTGCGCGATACAGGCATTACACAAATGATACGCGATACGGGCGACCCTGTGGCCGTGCGCGACCATGCCGACCACCACAGCCTTGAGATTACCAATATGTATGTAGGCCAAGATATGCATACCGCCAATGAGGCGATCAAAAGAAAATCTACAAGGTTTTGAATTAAATCCGCAAAAAATGAATTAATGATTCAATATCATGATAATGAATGGGGAAAGCCAGTTCATGATGATCGCATATTATTTGAATTTTTGATTCTTGAAGGTGCTCAAGCTGGACTTAGTTGGCAAACTGTTTTGAATAAAAGAGAAAATTATCGCCAAGCTTTTGATAATTTTGATGCGAAAAAAATTGTTAAATATGATGAGAAGAAAATCAGCGAATTACTTTTAAATCCTGGAATTATCCGCAATCACCTCAAGATTGCATCAACGATTGGAAATGCTAAAGCC
>CAYZUZ010000298.1:0-2238 GCA_964481795.1 uncultured Cryomorphaceae bacterium | reverse complement strand
TTTTTCTTCACTGTTTTTTGCCATTCGCTCATAAAGTCTTGGTCACAATAAGCATAGGTGTCGATGCGAATTCCGTTGAGGCGCGCAGTTTGTATCCACCACAAGGTATTTTGAATCAGGTATTTGGCTACATGAGGGTTGCTTTGGTCTAGGTCGGGCATGTGGGTGTCAAACCAGCCATTCATCATCATGTGGTAATCGTGCTCACTGCGATAAGGGTCCATCATAGTGGTAGCGCGATAATTGGTGCGCATAAACGAATTGTGCCAGTGATACCAATTGCTGTCAGGCATGTTTTTGAATAGGTAGTTGCCATTGCCAAAGTGGTTAAAAACCATGTCTTTTACGAGTTTGATTCCTCTTTTTTCAGCTTCCTCTTTTAATTGGAGATACTCTTCAAGGGTTCCCATGCGTGGGTCTATTTTATAAAAATCGGTGATAGCATACCCGTGGTAGCTTTCTTTGGGTTGGTTGTTGTCTAGTACGGGCGAAATCCAAAGTCCGGTAATGCCCAAGTTTTTCAGATAATCTAATTTTCCAGTAATGCCAGCTAAGTCGCCTCCATGTCGCTCGTAGGGTTCATTTCTATTTACTTGGGTTTGCGCGTACCCTTTGGCTTTATCATTTTGGGTATTGCCATTGGCAAATCTATCGGGCGTAATGAGGTACAAGGCATCTTGTGGCCCTACCGGATTGACTTTAAAAGGTTTCTTGGGCTTTACTTCATACTTTAAGGTTTGTTTTTTACGTCCTTTTTGGATGAGGATATCGATATTGCTCGCTTCCACACCTTTCATATAGAGTGTCACATATACATAATCGCGATTGCTGGCTTTTTTTACCTGAAGAATGCGGGCTCTTGGGTGCTGGGTGCTCAAGTTGGTATAATCGCCTATGCGGTCTCCGTTGAGCAATAATTCGAGTGTATCGTATTGCATATCAGCATACCAAAAGGGAGGGTCTACTCGATTTATCCATTTTTGTGATTGGGCAAATTGACTAATAAGCAGCGCTAAACAGAAGAAAATTTTTTTCATTCAACAGATATTTTAAGGAATTAAGTGTTAAAAATACACTTATTGACAAAAGTCATGCTTTTGGTAAGGTAATTTTTTTTAATTTTGCAATGTTATTAACAAAAATTTTAATTTAATCTTAGAAAAATGAAGAAAGTTTATTCACTTTTTGTAGCTCTATTGGCCAGTGGTGTCATGATGGCTCAAACGTTTCCAGTTACCTTTCAGGTAGACATGGCCCTACAGACTGTAGGAGCAAATGGTGTACACGTTGCTGGTAGCTTCCAAGCAGCTGGTGGTTTCCCTGCGAACTGGGAGCCTAATACCACAGCCCTATCTAATGGAGGTAGTGGTACTTTGTATAGTGTAACAGTAAATTTACCTGCTGGAACCTATGAATACAAGTTTGTAAATGGTAATTCATGGGGCAATGACGAAGGTGTACCTGCTTCATGTGCTACTAATGCTACTAATGGCAACAGAACTGTTGTGGTTTCGGCAGCTACTACCATTCCTGCTGTATGTTTTGCTCAGTGTGTACCTTGTCCTGCTGGTCCACTTCCTACTTATAACATTACTTTCCAAGTAGATCTTGAGAACTTCTGCGGTTCTTTCGATTCAATTACCTTGGCAGGTACTGTTACCAATTGGAATGAGGGTATGACCATGACTCAAGTAGGTGCTTCCAATATCTACGAAGCCGTAACTACTGTAGATTCTGGTGACTATGAGTACAAATTCCGTTTTCACTTAAATGGTAATACCAACTGGGAAGGTTTGCCAAACCGTTTGGGTGTAGCTAGCGCAAATGCTACTATCCCAGCTGTATGCTTCAACAGCACTACTCCTTGCTCACCTAAGCCTGCTGATAGCGACATTACTTTCCGTGTAGATTTCACTCAAAGTTCTGAAACTCCTGCTGATTCCATCTTTATAATGGGCGATTTTACTTCACCTGCTTGGCAAGATGGTCGCTTACACATGAATATGGTAAGCCCAGGTGTGTATGAGGTAACCTTTACAGGTATGTGTCCTCAGACTTTCTTCTATAAGTTCGTGAATGGTGGTTTGGCTGCTGGTTTGCCCGAAGAAAGTTTTGCTGACACCACTCAAAGATCTTGTGTTGAGGCTAACGGTATTGGTGGATGGAACAGAGTTCACACCCGCACTACGGCCAATCCAATTACTTTAGGTTATGTGTACAATACTTGTCAGTCTTTGG
>CAYZUZ010000297.1:0-2241 GCA_964481795.1 uncultured Cryomorphaceae bacterium | reverse complement strand
TTGGGAAAAACACCCCATAAGCGCTTATGAAAGTAAGCCAAAAGTGAGCATAACCAAGCTTGCGATTCATCATTCTACCAAACATCTTTGGGAACCAATGATATATACCAGCAAACATTCCGAATATAGCACTTAATCCCATTACAATGTGGAAGTGAGCCACTACGAAATAAGTGTCGTGTACATTGATATCTAAAGCGGAGTTACCTAAAATAATGCCTGTGAGACCACCTGTAATGAAAGTTGAAACCAAAGCTATGGAAAACATCATAGCAGGAGTAAACTGTATATTACCTTTCCACAGAGTTGTGATGTAGTTAAAAACTTTAACCGCTGAAGGTATTGCTATAAGCAAGGTAGTAAAGGTAAATACCGAACCCAAGAAAGGATTCATACCTGTAACGAACATATGGTGACCCCAAACTATAAAGGATAAAAATGCAATAGCTAAAATAGAACCCACCATGGCTCTGTAACCAAATATAGGTTTTCTAGAATTGGTTGAAATAATTTCAGAAGTAATACCCAATGCTGGCAACAAAATGATATATACCTCTGGGTGACCCAAAAACCAGAACAAGTGCTCAAACAATACAGGGCTTCCACCCGCATTAGCTAAAACTTCACCTTGTATCATAATATCTGACAGGTAAAAGCTTGTACCCATACTTCTGTCAAAAAGCAACAGCAATGAAGCAGACAATAAAACGGGAAAAGAAAGAACACCCAAGATAGCAGTTACAAAAAATGCCCATATTGTTAAAGGTAATCTAGTCATTGACATACCTTTAGTTCTCAGGTTGATGATGGTAACGATATAATTCAAACTACCCAACAACGATGAAACAATGAACAAAGTCATGCTCACCAACCAGAGTGTCATACCTGTGCCTGAACCTGGCATAGCAGCAGGAAGAGCACTTAAAGGAGGATATACTGTCCATCCGGCAGCTGCTGGGCCTTCTGGTACAAAAAGACTTGCTACCATAATAACACTAGAGGCAAAGAAGAACCAATAAGAAAGCATATTCATAAAGCCAGAAGCCATGTCACGGGCACCAATTTGCAATGGAATAAGTAAATTTGAAAATGTGCCACTCAAGCCAGCCGTTAATACAAAAAATACCATGATAGTACCATGTATTGTAACTAAGGCTAAGTACATGGAAGGATCCATTACGCCTTCTTGTGCCCATTTGCCAAGAAAAACTTTTAATATACCAAAGGATTGTTCTGGCCAAGCCAATTGAAGTCTAAATAAAACAGACATCATCATTCCAATTACCCCCATGATCATACCTGTAATGAGGAATTGTTTTCCAATCATCTTATGGTCTTGACTAAAGACAAATTTTGTTAAAAATGTCTCTTTGTGGTGATGCCCTGCATCGTGGTGCATGTCGTGTGCCATATTCTTAATCTGTTATTTTAATTTACTTTTCTTTTTTATAATACTTCTGCGAACGTTTTTTGTTCTTTCAACCAATTATTGTATTCAGCTTCTTCTACTACAGTAATTTTCAACTGCATGTTATAATGAGCAGAACCACAAATTTTATTACATAAAAGAACATAATCAAACTCATAAGGGTCTTCTCCCTTCTTAGCCCTTAATTCATTTACATGATTTACTCTCTTTATTACATCCTCGCTATTTCGCATTTGCTCGGTTGTTTTATTTGGAGTGATTGTAAATGAAGTTACAGCACCTGGTACACAGTTCATTTGTGTTCTGAAATGCGGCATGTAAGCTGAGTGAATTACATCTTGCGACCTAAATTTAAATGTAATAGGCTTATTTACAGGAAGGAACAATTCAGAAACCACTCTGTCATCAAGACCAGCAGGATCATTTTTATCTACGCCTAATACATTAGCACCTTCTATGAATCTAACATTTGCATCTCCAAGCACATTGTCTTCACCGGCTACCCTTGCAGTCCATCCAAATTGTTTGGCATACAATTCAACTACAATAGGATCCTCTTCTGTTTCGGGATACATAATTTCAATCCATGTGCTTAATCCATAACCAATTAATACAAACAGCACCACACCTGGTACCAGTGTCCAAATTACCTCCAACTTATTGTTGTGCTCTACATAAGTTGCTTTTCTTTTACCATTTCCTCTATACTTATAAGAGAAATAAAACAATATAGGCTGAGTGATAAGATACGCCAAGCCGATAACTCCTAACGATAAAAAGAATAAGAAATCTGTTTTCTCACCATGAACACT
>CAYZUZ010000296.1:0-2248 GCA_964481795.1 uncultured Cryomorphaceae bacterium | reverse complement strand
AAGAAAATATTGTTCGTATAGCAATTGATCTTCAGGTGCTTGAATTTTACCTGAAGCTACTTGATGAGCAAGTGCTGTTTTTTCTTCTACTGTAAGCGCATATACCGAAATATGCTGAGGCTTATAGCTCAAAGCTTTTTTTAACTGGCGCTCCCATGTAGCTGTACTCATTCCTGGAAAACCAAAAATCAGATCCAAAGTATAATCGAAATAACCTGTATCGCTTAGCATTCCTAAGGCGCGCTCAGCTTGCTCCACAGTGTGACTCCTGTTATATTGTGCTAAAATCTCCTTTTCAAACGATTGAATTCCAACACTTAATCTATCAATACCCAATTGTTTCCACAAAATTAATTTTTCGTGTTGTATGTCGTCTGGGTTGGCTTCGAGGGTGGTTTCTTTACTTAGCGCTAGGTCGTAATTGCTATGCAAGGTTTCAAAAATTTGCTGCAGATCCTCTTGGTTGAGCAAAGAAGGTGTGCCACCACCCAAATAAAGTGTGTGTATATCAGAAGGATACTTTTTTGCCTGAATTTCAATTTCTTTTTGCAGTGCTTGTATCCACAAAGTTTTATTTACCAATGAGGTACTAAAGTGAAAATCGCAGTAAGTACATGCCTTTTTACAAAAAGGAACGTGAAGGTATAGACCGTAGCTCATGTGGGTTTATTTGGGTAAAACAATTTTAAAACAAGTACCTCGGCCCATTTCAGAACTTTCTACGAATATTTTACCACTGTGATAATCATTTACAATTCGTTTTGAAAGGGAAAGTCCCAATCCCCATCCTCTGGTTTTGGTGGTAAAACCGGGCCTAAAGATGGTTTTAAAAAATCTTTTTTGAAGGCCCTTTCCCGTATCGCGAACTTGTAAATACACGTGATTTTGTGAATCAGAAAGGTGAATAGAAATTTTACCACTGCCGCTAATAGCATCTACTGCATTTCGAATCAGATTTTCGAGTACCCAGTCAAATAAAGGCTTATTGAACTTGAGCATGTAATCGGCCTTGTCGTGGGTAAATTCGAGCGATACTTTTTTTGGCATACGAACACTGAGGTAGCTAATAACTTCTTTTACAGATACATAAAAATCTTGATGTTCTAATTTTGGAATAGACCCAATCTTAGAAAAGCGGTCTGTTATGATATTCAATCGCTGCAAGTCTTTCTCCATTTCTTCAAGCGTAGAGGGGCTCACATGTTCCATTTTCAACAACTCGATCCAACCATAAAGTGAACTCAAGGGTGTGCCAATTTGGTGAGCTGTTTCTTTAGCCAAACCGCTCCACACGCGATCTTGCTCAGCCTTACGAGCAGAAGAAAAAGCAGCGTAGGCAATGAGCAAAAAGGTGGCAATAACCCCCAATAAAATGCGCGGATAAATACGCAATTGTCGCAATACGGTAGAATCGTCGTAGTAAATAAAATCACTTTCGCCTTCGCTGAAATTGATTTCTATAGGTTCATGCCGCTGAGCCATCATGCGAAGGCGTTTTTGTAAAAAAGCATCTACATTATTGGCCGGTAATTTAATATTGTTGTAGGTAGAGATTTCGCCTTCTGAATTTACCAATATCAGGGGTATAGTTGAGTTACTTTGCATCACCAAACTAGCAAGATTGAGGTCCTCACCACCTTCGGCAAGCATGGCTACATTGATGGCTTCGGCCCACAGCTCTACTTTTTTTCTCTCTTCTTCGCGCAACTCTTTCAGAAAACTTTCGGTATACCAAAGAGTTGCCGCGCCTATAAGCACAGCAAAAATCAATAAAACAACCTTCCAAAGATTTTTATTGCTGTAGAATGTCCCTGTAGCATATTGTACAAGATTTGAAGTAAATAGATTCATAAAGCTTATTTCCAGCTTTTATTTTTTTTCGTAAAAATCAAAAGTACGGTATGGATGATATAAAATGGATAACGCAAGCCGGCCAAGAGTAGTTGTATGGGCTTGGTTGTTATTTGATAAAGAGAAAATGCTTTGCTAAGAAACCAGTAATCCATCCCCAATTTGCCTATCCACAAAAACAAGGGTATTGGCCAATATACAGTAAAAATTAACCCTAATGAAACTGCTTGAAGCACGCACAATGCCAAAACTAAAATTGCCATAAATAGAGCAAAAGAATCCTGATAATGAGAAGCTTTACCGCCCCATCGCGATCTTTGAACAAGAAAATCCTTGTATGCTTTAGGCATTTCAGTATATACCTCACTACCTACAGATGAAGTGTAACTGATACTCT
>CAYZUZ010000295.1:0-2262 GCA_964481795.1 uncultured Cryomorphaceae bacterium | reverse complement strand
AACTAGTATATACCCGCAAACTTACTGACTTTTTTTCAATATCACTACTTCTTTTTTTCTGATGCATCTTTTTTATTGTCTTTGTTGTTCAAGGGCTTATTGTTTTCAGCTGTAAATGTGTTTTTCTGAGCTATTTGATCCAGTGGACTGCTGATTTTCTCTACTTTGGTCTTCGTCAGGTGTGCATATATCGTGGTGGTTTTGATGCTGCTGTGCCCCAAAAATCCCTGTATATATCTTATGTCGGTACCGTTTTCAAGCAAATGTGTTGCAAAACTGTGCCTCAATGTATGTACTGTAGCTTTTTTATGTAATCCTGCTTTGGCTACTGCTTTCCTCATTACCTCTTGCAAACTTCGCGCATGATAGGGCTGCCCTGCTATCTGCCCCTGAAATACGTAGTCCCTTGCCCCTATTCTGTTTTGCAAGGCTTGATAGCTTTGCAATATCTCTACTACACTATAAGGCAACATCACTATGCGGTCTTTTTTTCCCTTGGCTTGCTTTATGTGTATCTTATGCTCCTTCAAATGCAAATCGCCCCAGGTTAGCTCTATAACTTCGCTTACCCTAAGCCCCGAACCATAAGCCAATAGCAGCATCAACTTATGCTTGCTGTTTTCTACCGTTGCAAATACGCTCATGCATTCTTCCGGAGTAAGTACTTCGGGCAGCGACTTCTCCTTCTTGGGTCGTGGTAGGTCTATCTGCCATTTGGGATACTTAAGTACTTCTACATAATAAAAATTCAACGCATTGATCAATGTATGACCGCTTGCACTTTTGAGGCCTTGTTCCATCAACTTGGCCAAATAGGCAGTGATATCGCGCTCCGTAAGTTGCCCTGGATCATCATAATCATGGTCGCGCATGAAACGTATAAAGGCATGTCCATAGGTATTTAAGGTAGATGGACTGTAATTGCGGGCCAAAATTCTATTGATATAATCTTCTAAAATCTGTTTGGCTTTTTCTGGCACTTCTTCCATCAATTGACTTCTGGATTTGGTGAGCTCCATGCTTTTTTTGCGTGGCATATTCTTACTCATTATATACCCTTTGGGCAATGTATCCACACACTCCAAACCCATGGACCCAAGCATTTCTTTCAAAGCCTCTATCACCTTGGGCACTGCAGGCACCCAATAGCTATCGCTAGGTCTAAAATACTTGGAGTACGAAATCCGCTTTACGTGTTCTATTACTTGTGCGCTTTTGGGTAAATAAACATCCGCATAAGCTTGATTTTGAGCACATGGTTTCAAGTAATATGGAAGTCCTTTGAGTTGGTTAAAGCTTTCTTTGGGAGCGGGCGGTGGCAAAAAATCATTCAACCCCAATACCTTATGCACCTGATTGCTAACCTGATGGTTCTGAAAAGCCATGTAACACTTATACGATCGATTCCAATATACACCTTTGATTTTTTTGAGCGCATCTGCTATGCTTTTTCTATAGCCTAGGTTAAAGGCCCAATACCTGCCTACATCGGGCAACAAAACCAAATCAGAAAACGATTCAACCTCAATGTTTTGAGATTTATGCACGGCCTTATCCTGCATCCAATAGGGTACAGGGGGCGGTGGGGCATCGCTGTGTTCAGCAATTATGGGTGGAATTTCTCGGACCTCGCTTCCGGCCACCTGGGTATCTGATTGGGAGGTTGCTGCGGGCAACAAAAGCTCACAATTCAATTGCTTGAGCAATTTATAATGCTCCGAAGTATATGGCATGTACCAACAATTGTGGGTCTTGCTCCATCTTGCTCCTATTTTTTGTAGCTGCGATTGCAAAGAAGCATTGTGCTCAAAATAAAGAGCTATCTGAAAGCTTCCTTTATGATGAATTTTATCAAGTCTAATCTGTATCATAAGTATATCAAAATCAGAGTTATGGGTGTGCTTCGCCACGTCAGTCACAGACAGGGCGATAATACAAAGAAATTATAAATTATGAATTATAAATTGTGAATTGTGAATGAAAATGAAAAAAAAATCGAATTCGAATTCCCCCTATAGTTACACAAAGCCACACAAAGAAATCACTAAGCTTCACTAGGGCTAAAAAACTATCAAACTAGGAACTATCAAACTATCCCCTAAAAAACTCGGTACTCGGTACTCAGTACTCATTTCCCTCCTAAACCATCTAAACCCTCTAAACTACTCTAAACCATTCATGTGCTATAATCTTTCGGTGTCCCAAAAAACTTGTCAATGCCTGAAATAAGTTGACCACTTTAATGATTAAAAAATCAGGAAA
>CAYZUZ010000294.1:0-2267 GCA_964481795.1 uncultured Cryomorphaceae bacterium | reverse complement strand
AAAATTGTACAACTACATCAGGGTAAAATTTGGGTAGAAACCTCGAAATGGGGAGGAGCTCGATTTTCATTTATCTTACCTATAAACCTCAGAGACTATGATTAATACCTCAAAAATTAAAGTTCTTGTAGTAGACGACGAGCCTAATATCATCCTTTCTCTCGACTTTTTAATACGAAAAGCGGGCTATGAGCTGTATATAGCGCGAAATGGGCAAGAAGCACTGCACACAGCACAAGAGCATAAACCACAAATTATTGTACTCGACATCATGATGCCAGATATAGATGGCTTTGAAGTGTGTAAACGTATTAAAGCCAATCCTGATACTTCAGAGGCAAGAATCATCTTTTTATCAGCAAAAAGCAAAATAGAAGATGTAAAAAAAGGCATGGAACTAGGAGCTGACGATTACATCACAAAACCCTTTAGCACAAAGCATTTAATGGAAAAGATTAAAGAAATAGCAGAAAAAATAAAAATGTGATTTTCGTCACAGTATAAATTGAAATTGATTTTGACTTTTGAAACAACAACAACACACCAACCATGCAATATTTTGAAGAATACAAACAAAGCTTGACTGAGCGCGAAGAATTCTGGCGTAAGCAAGCCGAAAAACTCCCATGGAGGCGATTTCCGCAAACCATACTTTCGCAAGTAGGCCCCTATTACCGTTGGTTTGAGGATGGATTCATCAACATGAGCGAAGCCTGCCTCGACCACCACGTGAGCCAAGGCAAAGGAGAGCAAACAGCCCTTATTTATGACTCACCTGTAACAGGAGTAAAAGGCAAATACACCTACAATCAATTGCTCAGCAGGGTAGAAAAATTTGCCGGTGGCTTACAAAATTTAGGCTTACAAAAAGGCGATACAGCCATCATCTACATGCCTATGATACCTGAAGCCGTAATAGCCATGCTCGCATGTGCACGCATAGGAGTAATACACTCGGTGGTTTTTGGAGGATTTGCAGCACATGAATTGGCCATTAGAATAGACGATTGCGAAGCAAAAGCCATAATTACAGCTACAGCTGGCGTTGAAATAGACAAGATTATTTCCTATCTTCCTTTGGTAGAATTGGCGCTCAAAGAATGCGAACACAAACCAAGGCACCTCATTATTAAAGAAAGAACGGATATCCTTCGCTTGGATACTGAAATAGAAAACTACCACAATTTCAGTGATTTAGAAGAAAATGGCAAAGCCGTGGCCCCTGTTTCCTTGCCTTCTTATCACCCTTTGTATATTTTGTACACATCAGGCACTACAGGCAAACCCAAAGGCATTATACGCGATACAGGTGGATACGCTACTGCCTTATATTACAGCATGAAAGCAGTGTATGATGCCCAGCCTGGTGATACCTACTGGGCGGCTTCAGATGTGGGCTGGGTAGTTGGACATAGTTACATTGTATACGCCCCTCTACTCTATGGCATTTCGACTATTTTATATGAAGGCAAACCCGTACGCACACCTGATGCAGGTGCCTTTTGGCGGGTAATAGAAGAGTATCAAGTAAATATTTTATTTACTGCTCCTACAGCATTTAGAGCCATTCGCAAAGAAGATCCTGAGGCTCATTTGCTTCAAAAATACAATATTCAATCGCTGCGACACCTCTTTTTAGCTGGCGAGCGTTGCGACCCTACCACCTACGAGTGGGCACATGATAAACTAGCTGTACCTGTTACGGATCATTGGTGGCAAACAGAAACCGGTTGGCCCATAGTGGCCAATCCCAAAGGTTTGGGCGAATTTGCCGTGAAACCTGGTTCTGCTACCTTACCTGTACCGGGCTACGAAATAAAAATACTAGACCCTTCCGGTGCCGAAACAGAAGCATTGCAAGAAGGTATTATTGCCATCAAAAGACCCTTGCCACCGGGCTGTTTATCAGGGCTATGGCGCAATGAAGATCGCTTTCAAAAATCCTATCTCGACCCCTATCCTGGTTATTATTTTACAGGCGATGGAGGTTATAAAGATGATGAAGGTTATGTGTACATCATGGGGCGAGTAGATGATGTGATAAATGTAGCTGGTCACCGACTTTCAACCGGTGAAATGGAGGAAATCATAGCCGCCCATACTTATGTAGCCGAATGTTGTGTAGTTGGCATTCACGATGAACTCAAAGGTCAGGTACCGATGGCATTTGTAGTGCTCAAAGATGGAATGGACACAATCCATGATTTGGAGGATTTGCTCAAAAAACTCATTCGTCAAAAAATAGGCGCAATTGCTTCGCTAAAACA
>CAYZUZ010000293.1:0-2268 GCA_964481795.1 uncultured Cryomorphaceae bacterium | reverse complement strand
CCATTCAAAGAAATCTTACTGCCATAGGACAAAATAGGGCTAAAATGTGCAGTTTTGAAAGTAGGTACAATGCTGTGTGGTTTGAGAATATATTGTACCAAGGCATTGAAAGTAACCTGAAAAAGGGCGGCATAGACCAAACTCCAAACTCCCCAGCCGTTCAGTGCCAACACAATGCCCAATATAGGGTAGGAAAGCACAAAGGAAGCAATGTTTATCAATGAAGTTTGCTTAAACTTCATTTCTCTCCTCAACAGGTTACCCGAAACAATTGAAAAACCTGAAATCACAAGGCTTAAACCCATCAGTTGTAGTATTTCTACCAAAACCTCTGACTCAAAATAGGCTGCGATGAAAGGAGATAAAAAATAAATGATAGAGAATATAAAAGTGCTAAACAGTAAACCTAGGGTAAAAGCAGCCCTTATGTCTGATGTATGTAATTTTTCTTTCTGAACGAGTGCTTGCCCAATGCCCATTTTAGAAAAGTGTGCCCCAAAGTTGAGTACTACCATTGCCAAAGCCATCAAGCCAAATTCTTCTGGGCTTAAAATCTTAGAAATCCAAGAAGTATATCCAATTTGTAGTGCTACATTGATGAAAGTTGCTGAGGTTGTCCAACTCAGCCCTGTTAATGTCTTTTTGGCTAAACTCATTTTGATAGTTTATGATTTTTCTAATTTTTGTGTAGCATTTCCCAACAATCAAACCAAAGCACACATACCAAAAAAACGTAAATTGCTTTAATTTCTTACAAATACAAAAGAACACATAATTTTTGACAAATTACAGCATTTTTTTAAGAATTTGTTGGTTTCCTGCCTTATCTTCTACCACAATTTGTAATTCTCCGTGAAAAAGTTTTTTTTCTTTGGGGGCTTCACTGAAAAGCAGTGCTGCCTTGTGTTCGTACCGTAATAGTAAAAATTTCCCATTTAGGGAAGCCTTGTGTATCTTTATACCAGCAAGCCCATCACTGATGCGTGCCTGAATTTGCTGAGAGTTGGCAGATAAAAGGGTAATTTGGGGTGGACTTGTATCCTGTTTGATGTAGAAAGTACCCAGATTGCGTGTGAAAAAGTGCAGGGTGCTGTCTGTAACATTGCTTCTTTGGTGGCTTGTCCCATTATGGTACGCTGCCCATTGTTCAGGCTTGCCTGTGGGCTTAAAATCTTTTAAGAACACCTCTATCTCGCTAAAAAGCAGTACATCGGAGGTGTTGAGTGTAAAAAAGTTACCTTTTCGGCTTACTTCTAGGTACAAAGTATCAAACAAAGCCCCTTCGGGAAAGCGTAGCAAAAAGTCTTTGCCTTCATAAATGACATTTTTACCACTTGGAATCATCTTTTCAAATGCAAAAGGGTAGCGCACATCTTCAGCTTCTACCATATCGGGCAAGCCTTGGCGCAAGTCCCAGAGGTATGTACAAGTATTGCCGAACTGATAGGCAAGGGGAACTTTCTCAATTACGCCATTGAAGGAGAGAGGTAAGGAATCTCCTTTTTGTTTAATATTTTGTGCTTTTATTACTAAAATATTCTCTGAAATGTGATGACGAATACTGGGTTTGATGAAACTTTTGTCTGCTACGAAGCGGGCTGGGCTAGGCTTTTTACCTATCACCTTGAAGGTCAGCGTGCTGCGGTTTTTGGCGGGGTCAAGGGCAATGAGTGTTACTTCGTGGGTTTCTTCATCTTGTATGTCAAAGGTAAACCTACGGGCTTGGTAGTTGTCAAAGCGGTTGCCGTCTGTGAGGTAGCACCGCTGAAAACCCTGGTTGCTACGGCGGAAGATGGGATAATTGATGTGTAGATTCATACAGCGGTTATACTCATGCGATACACGGTTGAAGTCGTGGGCATAGACCTGCTTGCCATCAAGCAAGATTTTAATTTCAGTAGTACCTAAGATGTTATAGCCCCCCGTTATGATGTCGTGAGTGAGTATTTCAAGCCCGATTTTTCCATAGATAGGAATGGTTTTATCAATGGTATAAGTGCCTGCCCCCGTTTTGCGGAGTGCGTATTCTTGGCGAATAAACTGGCTTTCTACCCTTGCTTGGGTGTCGAGGGCTTCCAAGGCTATTTTTTGAAGTAGGGGAGGGCTATTGTCGGTGGGGAGTTCTTTGAAGCCGTAAAGCATAGGGTTGAGGGCTACATCATCGGGCGTGCGAATTTCATAGTGCAGGTGAGGCCCTCCCGATTGTCCTGTATTGCCTACATAGCCAATTACTTCACCTTTTTTGACGGGTAGTACTTCGGGTTCGGG
>CAYZUZ010000292.1:0-2282 GCA_964481795.1 uncultured Cryomorphaceae bacterium | reverse complement strand
TGTTGATACCATTGTTTGTATTTCTCGTACTTTCCCATTTCGGAGGCGTACTCTTACTTTTTGCCTGCGACTAATTTGCCCTAATGAGCTGTTTACTTGCGTAATAGTATCCATAGGCGGTTCTTGAAGCAGGAAATTAGATTCTTCAGCATCGCTTTCCTCATAAATGGGCTCGCCATCCCATTCCGGGTCTGAAAAGTGTTTGTATGCATCTACGAAGTCGTAGATTGTAAAAAACTCCTTGCCTTCGTACATTCGTGTACCTCGCCCGACAATTTGCTTAAATTCAATCATTGAGTTTATAGGCCGCATCAATACAATATTTCTGATATTGCGGGCATCCACTCCCGTAGATAGCTTTTGTGAGGTGGTCAGAATGGTTGGCTCCGTTCTTTCATTGTCTTGAAATTGTCTCAAATACCTTTCGCCTTCTTCGCCATCATTGGCCGTTACACGCACGCAGTAAAAAGGATTTTTGTTTTTAGTTTGCTGGTTCACTAAGTCCCTGACCAAAGCCGCATGCTCTTGGTTAGCACAAAAGATAATGGCTTTTTCTTTTTGGTTGCAATTCTCCAGAAATAAGCTCACTCGTTTGGCCTCTCGTTCTCTTATCTCGATGATGCGATTGAAGTCTTTTTCCTCATAAAGCTTTTCTTGTTCTACTTCACCTTCCAATACGGTATCGTCAGGGGCGTATCGGTAGTCGTCCAAGGTGGTTTTGATGCGCTTTACTTTGAAGGGTGTCAGAAAACCATCTTTGATACCCTCTTTGAGGGAATACACGTACACTGGCTCTCCAAAGTATTGATAGGTGTCCACGTTGTCTTTACGCTTGGGTGTAGCGGTAAGCCCCAACTGTACCGCCGGACTGAAGTATTCCAAAATGGCTCGCCAATTGCTCTCATCACTGGCTCCTCCGCGGTGGCATTCATCAATGATAATAAAGTCGAAAAAATCGGGAGAGTATTCTCCGAAATAAGGTGCTGCATTGCCTTCTGTATCTGTACCACTCATAAAAGTCTGAAAGATGGTAAAAAAGATGCTCCCATTCGTGGGTACTTTTCCACTTTTTCTTATTTCATTGGGTCTTATACGTACAAGCGCATCATCAGGGAATGCCGAAAAAGAATTGTAAGCTTGGTCGGCAAGAATATTTCTATCTGCCAAAAATAGTATCCTTGGCCTTCTACCTCCATCACGCTGTAAGCTCCATCTTGCCTGAAACAATTTCCAAACAATCTGAAAAGCAATAGCTGTTTTACCTGTACCTGTGGCGAGGGTGAGGAGTATGCGTTGGTTACGCTTCAATAGCGCTTCTATTACCTTGTTTACTGCTATCTCTTGGTAGTAGCGTATATCCCAAGAGCCGCTTTTGTTGTCGAAGGGAACAGCAGCAAACTTTTCACGCCAAAGTTCCTCTTGCAACGCTTCGGCTTCTTCGGAATGAGGGAAGTTCTTTGCCCAAAGTGCTTGCGGACTCATAAAGCGCTCTACCAAGCCTTCCTCGCCGGATTGCATGCATATTTGATAGATTTCGCGGCCATTGCTGCTGTAAGTGGTAGTAAGTTGCAGTTTATAGGCATATTTTTTGGCTTGCATCACACCCTCGCCTACGGATAAATCTCTCTTTTTGGCTTCTACTACGGCCAGTTTGATGCCTTTATAGATAAGAATGAAGTCGGCAATATCTTTTTTGCCTCGCCCTCCGGTTTTTATTTCTCCAGCGCTAATGTGGTACTCACGCAGAATCTTAGAGCCTTCTACAAGACCCCAGCCTGCCTCTCTGAGCTTTGGCTCTATCAGCTCTGCCCGGGTTTCTGCTTCGTTCATTTCTATATTTGTAGTCGAACAATTGTTACATAAGAAAACTATTTTTACAAACTACAAAAGCTTTGTTTGATGCTGCATAAAAATCACATTATAAATAGATGATATTAAGTTGTATAAACAATAATATCTTCTTGTATCATTTCAGTTATATTAATGGTTGGCAAAAAGAACATATTGAATGCCGTATTTTCCAACTTTGCGTGCAAAGCACCTCTCAATGTACCCATTGAAAGTACAACAAGATGAGTTGCTAAAGACCTTGACAGTTTTATCTCACCCGATTTATCATTGTATATGTCTTTCCAAGAGCTTTCTATTATTTCAAAAAAGCAAGCAATTTCCAACAATAAAAAGGGGCGATTTTCCTGAATAAAGCGCTGAATCCGCTCGCGCGCAGCGTCATCACCACGCGCGAAGCGCGCCAGATCCGTGATCACGTGCTCCTCGCACCC
>CAYZUZ010000291.1:0-2286 GCA_964481795.1 uncultured Cryomorphaceae bacterium | reverse complement strand
GCTTAGTCAATCTTTTTCAAATTTAGTGGTTTTTAATCATTTATCCATTTCATTTCAAAACCTATTTTATTGGATTGATTTAGTACTTTTCAGTTATTTTCTTTTTTGATGAATAATGACAGACCAAGTTATCTGCATAGATTCAATTCAGATAAAAGATAAATCACACATCACTTTTTGTCAAAAAGCAATCGATTGCGAAATCGTTGGCGTAAATTTTTCACTAGAAAAACTTGTAAATATAATTTTTTTTAGTTCATTTAGTATCAAAATTATATAAAGTAAAATTTATTAAGGTTTTTACACAAGTAAGAAAAATACCTTCCAAAAGCTATTTGTTGTATTATTCTAATAGGTTTTATTAAAAAATGTTCACCTAAAACACATCTGTACAATGAAAAAAATTACACGCTTTCTACTCATTTTTGCCCTGATTGGCTGGATGGGTATCCACTTTGCAGAGGCACAGCAGCGCAAGCGCGTTGTTTTACAGGCTTTTTGGTGGGATTATTGGCATTCTAACTATCCTTTTGGCTGGTCAAACTACCTCACCGACCTAGCTCCGCGTCTCAAAGCAATGGGCGTTGATGCTGTTTGGATTCCTCCCATCACCAAAGACAATGCACGCAATGTAGGATATTCTGTTTTTGACCATTATGACCTAGGCGATAAGTTCCAAAAAGGTTCGCTAGGTACACGCCTTGGCGATAAAGACGAACTCTTGCGCATGATAGCTGTAATGCACGCCAATGGAATAGAGGTTATTCAAGATGTAGTACTCAACCATATAGACAATGCAGGCAGTGCCACAGAAGCTGGTGGGCAAGATTTGTTTGCCCTTGCCAATTACAATGATGGCACCACACAAGGCTTTAAAAATTTTCGATATGTAAGCCATGCCACACCTGCCCTTAATGAGTCTGCTGAAAATTACCTCAACCGAAGCGGACGCTGGTCTAAAAACTGGCCTAACTTCTACCCCAATCAGTTCAATGCTTGCTGCAGCAATGACATTAACAATATTTTATTTGGCCCTGATATTTCTTATGAAGCTAATGCTTATGGACAAAGCTCTTGCACAGATTGCTACAATCCTCCACAAAGTGAAAACTATATGCGCAACCAAGCCCGTGAGTGGCTGATTTGGTCTAAAAAACAGACTGGTATTGACGGCTACCGATTTGATGCAGTGAAGCATTTCCCTGCATACATTGTAGAAGATTTACTTTTCAATACGCAATTCAATGCGCTTTTTGCGAGTGGAGGAGAGAATATGCTTGCCGTTGGCGAATGGGTAGGCGGTGCAGGCGACTTAGATAACTGGGCAAATGCTACACAAAACCGTGCGGGTACTTTTGACTTTGCGCTTAGAGATGGTTTGTATGGCATCATTAATAGCAATGGTTTTTTTGATATGGGTTCACTGCCCAATTTTCAACAAGGCAATCGCTTTCGCACGGTTCCCTTTGTAAACAACCACGATACTTTCCGCCCACAAGTCAATGCAGATGGAAATTATATAGGCTGGAATACAAGTAGCGAACTTGCCCCACACATAGACCCTTTCAATCCACGTCTTTCAGTGGCTTATGCTGCAGCTTGTGCCGTGGACGGTAGCCCGCAGATTTTCTTTGAAGATTTATTCAACATTAGCAATTTCAATAGATATACCCACAATCCACTTGATAATACACAACTTCCTGTACGTAGCGATTTAGAAAATATACTCTGGTGTCATCAAAACCTACGTTTCAAAGAAGGAGCTTATAAAGTACGCTGGCAAGCACAAGACCTGCTCATCATAGAGCGAAGCGGAAAGGCAGTTATCTGTATGAATGATAACTGGGATACATGGCAAGACCCCAAAGGCGTACAGACTGATTTTCCTGATGGCACACAATTACAGGACTACTCAGGAGCAGCTGGCTCAAGCATCAGAACTGTATATGGGGGTGGCAAAGTAGATTTAGCCGTTCCTCCCTGCAACGGTACGGCACAGCAAGGGCGCAGAGGCTATTCTATCTGGGCACCCGTAGGCATTCAGCCCAACTACAACAATGCACCTATCCCAACCATTCAAGAATGGGACATGGACGATGACATGGGCGACAGCCACCCCAACTCACTAGGGCAAGGTGGAAAAATTCCAGATAATGCTGTAGAATGGCGCACCGCAGGCAAAGTATTTTCCAATGCCAATCAGCCCATCACAGTCAATCTTTTCCCAACAAATGCTACTCAAGATTTGACCTTGGCTATCTTTGATATGCAAGACAATATGCTGGC
>CAYZUZ010000290.1:0-2286 GCA_964481795.1 uncultured Cryomorphaceae bacterium | reverse complement strand
GCCGAAGCCAAAGTAAATCATCTAGCTAAAATTGATGAAATTGCCAAAACAGGAAGTGTCTGCTTCTTGGCAAATCCTAAATACGAAAATTTTTTGTATGAAACACAAGCAACGGCAGTCATTGTGAAAGAGGATTTTCAGCCAAAGCAAACCGTTAATACCACACTCATCTTGGTAAAAGACCCCTACATTGCTTTCACTACCCTTCTCGAAGAATACAATAAACTCGCACAACAATACAATGCACATCAACGCACAGGCATAGAGCAACCCAGTTTTGTGGGCGAAAACCTTAAAGTTGGCGAAAATTTTTACCTAGGAGCTTTTGCATACATAGGCAATCACTGTGAAATAGGTGATGACGTAAAGATATACCCACACTGCTACATAGGCAATCAAGTCAAAATTGGTAAAGGAACAGTCATACACCCAGGCGCAAAAATTTATGACAATACGCAAATAGGCGACTTCTGTACCATTCACGCAGGAGCTATCATAGGCAGTGAAGGCTTTGGCTTTGCTCCCCAAGCCGACGGCACTTACAGGGCTATCCCCCAGTTAGGCAATGTAATTCTGAAAAATCACGTAAATATTGGTGCAAATACGACCGTAGATAGAGCTACCATAGGCTCTACACTTATCCAAGAAGGCGTAAAGCTAGATAATCTCATTCAAATAGGACATAATGTAATCATTGGCGAAAACACTGTCATGGCAGCCCAAGCGGGTGTAGCAGGTTCAACTAAAATTGGGCAAAGATGCAGCATAGCAGGGCAAGTAGGTATTGTAAACTCTATCCAAATAGCCGATTTTACACAGATAGGCGCGAAAGCAGGTGTCAATGGCAGTATAAAACAAGAAAAAACTACTATCATAGGCGCACCCGCCATGGATTATAAAAACTTTATGAAATCATCTGTTATCTTCCGAAAACTTCCAGAATTACAAAAACGCATTGAACAACTTGAGGAAAAAACACTAAATTTGCCCTCTAGCAAAAAATAAACATGAGAACAAAACAGCAAACCATTCAAAAATCTGTGCATCTATCAGGGGTTGGTTTACACACAGGCGTAGCCGTCAATATGACTTTTTTGCCCGCAAAAGCCAACCACGGTATCAAGTTTCAAAGAATAGACCTTGAGGGAAGTCCTATTGTAGATGCTGATGTAGATAATGTAGTTGATTTATCGCGTGGCACTACCATAGAGCAAAGCGGTGCAAGAATCAATACCGTAGAGCATACTTTGGCTGCATTAGTAGGCTTAGAAATAGACAATGTACTGATTCAGCTAGATGGACCTGAGCCTCCCATTATGGACGGTAGCTCTATCGAGTTTATCAAAGTATTGGAAGATGCAGGCTTCGAAGAGCAAGATGCCCTCCGCAATTTCTTTGAGGTAGAAGAAAGTATCTGGTACAGAGATAAATCAAAAGACATCGAAATCGCAGCACTTCCTCTAGACGACTACCGCCTGACGGTAATGGTAGATTATAACTCGCCCGTACTTGGAAGTCAGCACGCTACCCTAGACGACATTAGCAAATTCCCCACAGAAATCGCTTCTTGCCGTACTTTTTGTTTCTTGCATGAACTCGAGATGCTCTACAAGCAAAACCTCATCAAAGGAGGCGACATCAACAATGCCATAGTAATTGTAGATAGAATCGTAAAAGATGAAGAACTCAGCTATTTGGCAGACCTTCTCAACCAACCCAAAGTAGAAGTAAAAAAAGAAGGAATCCTCAATAATGTGGAACTTCGCTATAAAAATGAGCCTGCACGCCATAAATTACTTGACCTCGTGGGTGACCTCGCCCTAGCAGGAAGACCCATAAAGGCACAAATTATGGCAGCTCGCCCTGGACACGCTGCCAATGTTGCCTTTGCTAAAAAACTTAAAAGACAAATGGAAAAAACCGCACAAAACCGTATCCCAGCTTATGACCCAAAACTGCCACCGCTAATGGATATTAAGCACATTGCCAACTTGCTGCCGCATAGGTATCCCTTCGCATTGGTAGATAAAATATTTTATTTAGACGAAACCTGCGTGGCAGGCGTTAAAAACGTAACCATTAATGAGCCTTTCTTTTGTGGGCATTTCCCCGGAAACCCTGTGATGCCAGGAGTGCTTCAGCTTGAAGCCATGGCTCAAACAGGAGGTATTTTGGTATTAAGCAGCGTGCCTGACCCTGAAAACTACTGGGCTTATCTGGTATCTATTGATAAATGTAGATTCCGAAAAATGGTAATACCTGGAGATACACTTGTTTTTAAATGTG
>CAYZUZ010000289.1:0-2291 GCA_964481795.1 uncultured Cryomorphaceae bacterium | reverse complement strand
TAAAACTCTATAGTTGTAACCAGTTGATTATACTTATAAAAGAAGCCGCTCAAAAGTGGCTTTTTTTATGCACTATTCGAAAAACCACTTCTATTCACTTGTTTTTCAAACATATAATAGTTTTGCGATTCATCTTTTAAAATTTTTAAGCAATATTTAAAATTAAAAAGTATTCATTTCATTCTTTCGAAAGCAAGACATTTGAGTAACTTCTTTTACAATAAAAACTAAAGAACCTCTGCTGCTTGCTGCAACGCACTTTCAAAAACCTCTACAGGTTGGGCGCCACTGAGTGCATACTTATCATTAAATACGAAAAAAGGCACACCTTGAATTCCTAAAATTTGAGCTTCCTTTTGATCATGGAGCACCTCATTATGATACAACATGGCTTGCTTAAGCATTTGCAAAGCGGCTTGTTTATCTAGACCTACACCAGCCGCAATATCACCCAATGCATCTATGTCACCCACATCTTTACCCTCAGTAAAATATGCCGAAAGCAATGCTTCTTTGATATTGTTGGTCTTTCCGAATTGCGATGCCCAATGAATTAACCTATGAGCATTTAGGGTGTTGGCAGCAATAGCGCGCTCAAAATGAAACTCAAGGCCATCTAATGCTGCTCTTTCTGTGGTTTGCTTTGCTATTTGTAGTGTTTGCTCCATATCCCACCCCTTACTTTTACTCAAGTGGTCTAATGCACTTTCGCCCTTGCTTACAGCAGCATTGGGATTAAGTTGGAAACTTTTCCATTCTATTTCGTAATCATTAATATTCAAATTCTGCAAAGCTTTTTCCAACTTTCGCTTACCGATATAACAAAACGGACACACCACATCTGACCAAATTTTTATATTCATTCTGATAATTAATTAATTGTAATGATAGCTTTGACGCTATAACGCTGTTCAAAAGTAGTTCAGCTTCCTTTGCCTAACCCAAAATCCTTTAGTATTATTGAAATATAAAATTTTTTAAAATGAATAAGCTCAGTCAATCTACATCACCTTACCTACTCCAGCATGCCAATAATCCTGTACATTGGCAACCTTGGGGCGAACAAGCACTTGAGCAAGCAAAATCAGAAAACAAACTCATCTTGGTAAGTATAGGCTACTCTGCTTGTCATTGGTGCCATGTAATGGAGCACGAAAGTTTTGAAAATGAAGAGGTTGCAAAAATTATGAACAAATATTTTGTTTCAATAAAAATTGATAGAGAAGAGCGACCCGACCTAGACCACATATATATGGGTGCTGTACAGTTGATGACCCAACGTGGCGGATGGCCATTGAATGTGATTTGCATGCCCGATACGCGACCAGTGTGGGGTGGCACCTATTTCCCCAGAGAAAACTGGATGAGTGCGTTAAACCAATTAGCAGAAATATATGAAAAAAATCCAGAGAAAGTACGTGAATATGCCGATCAATTGCATGAGGGCCTCGTACAATCGGAGATTATCCATATTCCGTTTGATAAACGCTTGGAGGATGTTCCCCTACTAGAGTTAATGGCCAAGCTCGCAGAAAAAAATGACCTTGAAAACGGTGGTGAAATGCGCGCACCTAAATTCCCCATGCCTGGATTGTATAGCACTTATTTGAAATATGCTGTGCAAAAAAATGATGAAATATGGCTTCAACACATACATAAAACACTAGAGGCTATGGCGCTGAGAGGAATAAATGATTTAGTACATGGCGGTTTTTTTAGGTATGCCACAGATCAATATTGGCATATACCTCATTTTGAAAAAATGCTCTACGACAATGCACAATTAATGAGCTTGTACAGTAAAGCCTATGGACATTTCAAAAATCCTTTATTTAAAAAAACCGTTGAACAAATTTTTGACTTTTTGGAAAATGAAATGCAAGACAGCCACGGAGCATACTATGCGGCTTTGGATGCAGATTCAGAAGGTGTAGAAGGAAAATATTACACATTGAGTTCAGAGGAGCTAGCAACTATTGCGCCCAAAGATTGCATGCGAGATACATTTAATCTTTATGATTCCTTTATTTGGGAACATGTTTTTCACCTACATCAAACACAGAACGATGTAGCATTAGCGAAAAAATGGAGCTTAAGCATAGAGGATTTTCATGCTGAAAAAGAGACTTTCTTACAAAAATTAAAATCTTTGCGCAGTACCAAAACAAAACCTGGCCTCGATGATAAAGTAATCATAGCTTGGAATGCACTTGCTGTAAGCGGTTTGATAGATGCTCATTGCTATTTGCACGAAGATAAATTCTTGCACCGAGCAGAACACATTGCTCAAA
>CAYZUZ010000288.1:0-2294 GCA_964481795.1 uncultured Cryomorphaceae bacterium | reverse complement strand
ACACGTAGACCTAAAGGTATTTGTATTTTTGCCGTTACACCTCAAACTCGGAGGGGTGCCTTATCGCGCAGGTCAGTGATGCCCTGTGAGGAAAGTCCGGACAACAAAGGGCGGCATACCTTGTGAAAGCAAGGGTATCGCGTAACAAACGATAACAGACAGTGCCACAGAAAAAATACCGCCTGGGTGCAACGTGCTTGCTGCCTAGGTAAGGGTGAAAAGGTGGGGTAAGAGCCCACCGCTCTGATGGTAACATGCAGAGGCAGGGAAAACCTTATGCGTTGCAAGACCAAATAAGCTGCGAATGCTCGTCAGTGCACGATGTTTCGTACCGGCCCGGTGCGGCTGAGCAGCGGGTAGGTTGCATAGATAAATGATAAGGGGGTGCTTGCTTGCAGGCACTTACAGAATCCGGCTTATAGCCCCTCCGAGTTTGCGGTTTCTTTTAATTTACACCACGCTTGATGCACGCAGGGCTTGTAAGATATGCCTGCGGTTGTGGGCTTGCAAGTAAAGCATCATCTCATTGATGTTGATGCGTGCCCAAGAACCTATCACTGTACCTACACTTATGCGGTTGTAATTGAGTTCTGTAGCTTTATCGTTGATTTCCAACAACTTTTTAATAGCCTCGTTGAAGTCTTGAAAAACTTTCTGCTCATTGAGGCGCACGTTTTCGAGGCTGCTGATGGGCTGAGCTGACTTTGGAGCCTTGTGTTTTTTTTTGAGCTTCAAATTACTTTTGGGCTCTACTTCGTTGATCAGAAATCTCGCTATCCAGCCGGGTTTAAAGGTAGCGTCTTTTTGAAATTTCTTATGGGAGTTTTTTCTAATGTTGCTCTCCGCTATTTTGATGTACAAATACAAAGTGTTGTTCAAATGCTCAATACATTCCACGGCATTCCAAGCGTTAGCGTGTGGCTTTTGATTGAGCTGTTGTTTGTCGAGGTAATAGAAATTTTGTTCCACCTCTTTTATTTGTCTTAAAAATTCTTCGCGTATTTGGACGTTTATTTGGGGTAAGTGGTTCATTTTGTTGGGATATTTGTAAGCAGGCGATGAATAAAATGTTTACCTTAGCAAATGTTAAGCGATATTTGCTAAATGTATGCAGATTGCAAGATTACAACAGCCAAGCATTTATTTTTGTTACGTAAAATTGCAAATCAAAAGAGTTCATTAATAAAATAGTGTTTTGAAAAATAAAAGAGAGTTTATTGCCGGATTAAGTGGCCTGTTTGCCATAGCTATTGTGTATTGGGGTATCAGCTTTTTAAAGGGTGAAGACGTGTTCAGCTCCAAAAGAGTTTTTTATGCTGAGTACGAAAAGGTAGATGGACTCATGAAATCGCAACCTATTATAATCAAGGGTTTTATGGTGGGTAAGGTAGAGGATATTTCTTTTAAATCGGGTTTTAATAACAGTTTTATCATCCGTTTTAACCTCACCAACGAGGTCGATTTTCCAGCCAATTCTATAGCTAATATTGTAAGTACAGATTTTTTGGGTGGCAAAGCCGTGGAGATTTTACTAGGCGATGCGACCACCCCAGCACAAAGTGGCGATACGCTCGCATCAAGTATAACGGCTAGCTTTTCGGAAGAAATCAACAAGCAGGTAGCACCACTCAAAGATAAATTAGACCATATTTTTGGCTCACTTGATACCATTATCATGGCTGTAAGCGCTATTTTGAATGACAAAACCAGTGAAGACATTACCGTGACCATTCAAAATTTAAGAAACACTTTTGCCCGCATAGATCAATCGGTAAATAAGCTGGACCAGCTGGTATCAAACAACGAACAAGGATTGGATCAAACCCTGAAGGACATTGCCACTGTAGCTTCTAGTTTAAAAGATAATACTCAGAATTTCAATAATATCGCCAGTAATTTTAGCAATTTGAGCGATACACTCGTAAATAACAATCCGGGAGAATCATTGCGCAAACTCAAGCAAAGTATCGATGAAACCAGTGCTACGCTAGCCAAACTCAACCGAGGTGAAGGCAATGTAGGCAAGCTAGCGCACGATGAAGAGCTCTACAACAACCTTGTAAAAGCCAGCGACCAACTCAATAAGCTCTTACTCGATGTAAAATACAATCCCAAGCGCTATGTGGGCTTCAGTGTGTTTGGTCGTAGCCGCGAATATACAGAGCAAGAAATACAAGAAATGGAGTACGGACCTCAAGAAGAAAAAGAGAAAAACAAGAAATAAAAAAAGTGTATGAATTTTGGAATCAGTAATATAGCCTTTTTAGCAGCCCTAGGTGTGGCTGTTTATTTTT
>CAYZUZ010000287.1:0-2315 GCA_964481795.1 uncultured Cryomorphaceae bacterium | reverse complement strand
ATGCATGGAGATGTAGCCATGGAAATGTGGAAAAATTTTGAAGGAATTTGTCCAATTACCTACATTACCAATGCACAGAATGCGAACTATTGGAACGACGAAGAATTACATAGACATCTGGCCAAAGGCAATGATAAGGCACTGCTCAAACGCAAAGTTCAAATGAAAAAAGAACTCTTTGAAGAAGTGGCCAATCAATGTGGAAAAGTATTTGATCCGGAGGTAATTACATTGGTTTGGGCACGAAGATTTGCCGAGTATAAGCGCCCTGACTTACTCATTGCAGACTGGGAAAGATTTTTTAAAATGATTATGGATAGCGAAAAACCTATACAAATCATTTGGGCGGGTAAGCCATATCCCAAAGATCACTTCGCGATTGGTATTTTCAACCGATTGGTGTATATGAGTAAGGATATACCTAACTGCGCAGTGCTTACAGGTTATGAGTTGAAACTATCTAGATTGTTGAAAAATGGATGTGATGTGTGGTTGAATACACCCAGAAAAACACGCGAAGCCTCAGGCACAAGTGGCATGACTGCCGCCATGAATGGAGCCGTAAATTTTTCAATAATTGATGGTTGGATGTACGAGTTTGGTCTGCATGGCAAAAATTGCTTTTTGATATCTGATAGTCCGAATTTAGGCAACAATGAGCTACTCGATCGGGATGATAATAAAAATATGATGGATATTCTTACAAACGAAATCATACCTACTTATTATGAAAAACCTGAAGAATGGTTGCAGATTGTAAAAAACTCCATGACAGAGGTGCAAGAGTATTTCAATTCGAATAGAATGGCCACAGAGTATTACGAAAAACTATACGCATATCAAACAAAAAAAATTACAGTATAGCCTGATTGTATGGAACCTATAAAACTCACAAATACACAGCATTGGATGGCTGTATACACAAAACCACGCAGCGAGAAAAAAGCTTACGAACGACTTCTGAACCAAGGAGTCGAAGTTTTTTTGCCCATGCAAAAGAAATTGAAGCAATGGAGCGATCGCAAAAAATGGATAGAGGAAGTAGTGATTCCTTCGTACTTGTTTGTGCGTTGTACTGAGAAACAAAGATTTGAAATTTTACAAGAAGTACATGTACTCAATTTCGTATATTGGCTAGGCAAGCCGGCTATTATCCGCGATGAGGAAATGGAGGCTCTCAAAGATTTCATCAACAATGTAAAAGTGGTAGATATTGAAATCAGGCATTTTGAAAAAGGCCAAAAAGTGCTAATAGCCAGAGGACCTTTGAAAGAAAAATCAGGTATAGTGGTAGCAAAAAACAAAACCCAAGTGAGCATACAGCTCGATTCTTTAGGAATGATACTTGTAGCCAAAGTCGATGCAGCTGATGTACAATTAGCTGATTGATATAGCTTTAGAAAATATTTTTAACCTGTGATAGCCAGTTTCCTTTACTGGCATCAAGCCATTGTATGTCTTTATCTGCTTTAAACCAAGTCAATTGTCTTTTGGCATACCTACGGGTATTTTGCTTGATTAATTCCCAGGCATCTTCCTCCTTTATTTTCCCTTCAATCAGTGCAAAAAGCTCCTTGTAACCTACGGTATTCAGTGCATAATGATTTTTGTAGGGATACACTTTTTGGGCTTCTTCCCAAAAATCAGCCATTTTCATTTGTTCTGTTCTTTGATTGATGCGCGCATAGAGCTCTTCTCGAGGCCATTCTAAGGCTATTTTATGCAATGTATAATTCTGCTCAAGTTTGTCTTTTTTACCTAAAAAAGATGAGTAAGGTTTGCCGGAGGCTTCATAAACCTCTAATGCTCGTAACAATCGTTGAGGATTTTGGAGTGCAACCTTTTCGTACCATTCAGGATCTACATTTTTCAGTAGAGATTGCAAGTATTCTATTCCGTGCAGTTGGTACCTCGCATTCAAATCCTCACGAACGGAAGTAGGTACTTCTGGAAAATCATCCAATCCTTGCAGCCATGCTTTTAAATACAAGCCACTGCCTCCTACGGCCACTACATGGTCGTGGTGCAACCACAATTCCTGCGCTTTTTGCTCGGCATCTGTTGCAAACTGACCTGCAGAGTACACTTCATCCAGCGCTCTGTTGGCCACAAAATGGTGCTTAATGAGCGCTAACTCCTCTTGGGTAGGCAGGGCAGCGCCAATTTTTAAATCGCCATAAAACTGACGAGAATCAAAGTTGATTATTTCACATTGAAGATGGGCAGCCCATTGGATGGCAAAGCTGGTTTTTCCGCTTGCGGTAGGCCCTGCTACTACCCAAAGATGCTTTTTTTGTGGTCGTTTACTCATGAAT
>CAYZUZ010000286.1:0-2328 GCA_964481795.1 uncultured Cryomorphaceae bacterium | reverse complement strand
CCGATGGATTGAACCGAGGTGCTAAGCAAATTCCGGTAAAGCGCGTGGTAGATGAGGCTTTGGAAATGGGCTGCGATTCTGTAAAAAAAGTAATCGTAACTGAATTATTGGGTTGGGCACCCAAAATGGTAGAAGGCCGCGATGTATGGCTGCACGATGAGCTGCAATATGTAGATAAAGACTGCGAACCCGAACCAATGGATGCTGAGGACATGCTCTTTATTCTTTATACCTCAGGTTCTACAGGTAAACCCAAAGGCGTGGTGCATACGGTAGGAGGTTACATGGTATATACAGGCTATTCATTTTTAAATGTATTCCAATACGAAGAAAGCGACATCTACTGGTGTACAGCCGATATAGGATGGATTACAGGACATTCATACATTTTATATGGACCACTTTTGAATGGAGCTACCACCCTGATGTTTGAAGGCGTTCCTACTTATCCCGATCCAGGACGCTTTTGGCAAGTGATTGATAAGCATGGGGTTAATCAATTTTATACCGCACCTACGGCCATTCGCTCCTTAATGGCAGCAGGAGTAGATCACGTTCTTTCTTACAGTTTAGATTCGCTCAAAGTGCTAGGCTCCGTGGGCGAACCTATCAACGAAGAGGCCTGGAACTGGTATTATGTGCACGTAGGCAAAGAAACTTGCCCAATAGTAGATACTTGGTGGCAAACCGAAACCGGAGGTATTATGATAACTTCATTGCCTGATATTCAACCCCAAAGAGCTGCCCATGCAGGATTTCCGCTGCCTGGTGTGCAAACCGTATTGCTCGACAGCAATGGCAAGGAAATACTCGAAAATGAAGTAGAGGGCTATTTGGCCATCAAACATCCTTGGCCCTCTATGTTGCGCACTACCTATGGCGACCACGAGCGCTGCCGACTCACCTATTTTTCTACCTACAAAAATTATTATTTTACGGGTGATGGAGCCAAGCGCGATGAAAATGGATTTTACCGCATTATTGGTCGGGTAGATGATGTAATCAATGTATCAGGACACCGATTTGGAACTGCGGAAATTGAAAATGCCATCAACATGAGTAAAAAAGTAGTAGAATCGGCTGTAGTGGGCTATCCACATGATATTAAAGGTCAAGCCATTTATGCTTTTGTGGTGGTTTCTGAATTGCCTACCGATGATACCAAATCTGAGTTTTTACAGGCCGAGATTATTGAATCTGTGGTATCAGAAATAGGAAAAATAGCACGACCTGAAAAGATTCAGTTTGTAAGTGGATTGCCCAAAACACGCTCAGGAAAAATCATGCGTAGAATACTCCGCAAGGTGGCCGAAGGCGATGTGAGCAGTCTAGGTGATACCTCTACCCTACTCGACCCCAACGTAGTAGATGATATCATCGAAGGCGCCAAAGCAGCCAAAGTAGCGAAGTAAAATTTTAATACAATATGAATGAAAATGAAATAGGAACATCAATTGTAAGAACAGCAATTAATCTACACAAAACCATTGGACCAGGCTTATTTGAATCAGTATATGAAAAAGCACTTGAATATGATTTAAAAGAACTAGGCTTAGATGTCAAATCACAAGTAGAGGTTCCCTTTGTTTATAAGGAGATCAAACAAGATGTAGGTTTTAGATTAGATCTATTGATAGAAAACAAAGTAATAATTGAAATTAAAGCTATTGAAAGATTGGCTCCAGTTCACTTTGCACAAACATTGACTTATCTAAAACTTACGGACAAAAAGTTGGGATATTTGATTAACTTTCATTCAAAAGTTTTGAAAGAAGGAATACATAGAGTAGTCAATAACCTGTAATTTAAGTTTCTCGCAGGGCGCGCAGAGAAACGCGGAGCTCGCAGTCAAAATCAAAAAACTGCGTTCTCAGCGTGTTTATTAAATCTGCGAACTCTGCGAGAACCATAAAACTTTCCACCCTTGAACCCCATAGCCGAACGAATAGCCGATTTTCTAGCTCAGTTTCCTCCCTTTCAATATTTTGAAAAAGAGGATGTTTTGGCTATTGCAAAAAAATCTGTGTTGCAACATAGAAATACTCAAATACTTGTATTTCAAGAACAACAAGAGCCCTTTCCTCATTTCTTTGTGATCTATAAAGGCTCGGTAAAACTCGAACTCAAGGCAGAAAATAGACTCATAGATTGGGCTGAGCCAGGAGATAGCTTTGGGGTAAGGGCTATGCTAAGCGGCAAACCTTATCTACTCACGGCTACTACCTCCGACGAAAGCTTGCTTATCGAAATCCAAATAGAGGATTTTAAAAAAAGGATGATGGCCCATCCCAAGGTGTTGGAATACTACGCCTCCGGTTTGGCCTCAGG
>CAYZUZ010000285.1:0-2351 GCA_964481795.1 uncultured Cryomorphaceae bacterium | reverse complement strand
TAATTTCTTATAATATGCTACATTTGTTTCTCAAGCTTCTAAAGCTTAATTTTTTTATCGTGCTTTCTATCCCTTTTGGGCAATTTGTAGAGCGCGAACTGCTCAATAATTTTAGCGTAGCCAAAGCCATTTTTATACTCATACTCATAGATGCTATAGCTGGATACCTCAAGCACCGCAAGCAGAAAACCGTATCTGTAAAAGGCTTCTTTAAGTTTACAGAAGATCTTACCGTGGTGGGCATTATGCTGATAGTTGCCACTCAATTGGCGAGTGTGCAAAACCTAGAGCTACTCTACACCGAAGGCCTCAGCTACATCATTGGAGGCATACATACTGGTGTACTTGTTTTTAAAACGTACTCCATAGGAGCCAACCTCAATGTGGCCTATCCTGGATGGATGCCATTTTTTGAATTATTAAAAGAAAAAGCACGTCAAAAAAACCTATTACCCGATGAAAACAAAGATTAGCCTACTGCTATTATGCTTTGCTTTAAGCTCTTGCGCCATATTTCGCAAAAAGATTACCACTACCTTAGAGCAAACCGATACCACCATTACCGAAACCACTACCACCACCACCATAAGCATAGACACCACCGTACAGGTGCCTGATGTGGTAGTAGAGTTTGTTGCTGATAGTGTAAACTTTGATGTGCCCAACTCTATAGGTATAACCACAGAGCAAGGCCATGTAATACGCTTAATTACCAACCCTAAGCAACGCACTATAAAAGGCCAAGTAATAACTAAAGTGCCTGATATAAAGGTAAATAAAAACGTAAGCACCATCGTTACAAACAAAGACACTCTAATAAGCAAAAACAAAAACGTGGTAGTAGAACCCGAACAACCTTTATTTAATTGGAAAATGGCCGTAGGCCTTTCGCTGCTCATTGCCTTACTACTTTTTATACCTACGCTACGCAAATGAATAAACTAAGCATACCTTACCGCTACTTCTTTTTTAAGCTAGTAAAAACCTTTCACTACCCAAGCGAATGGAACGATCTTACGCCCTCGCATGTAGCTTTTATCGCCAATAAATACTTGCTTTATAGCCTCAAGATATCCAAGCTGGCGCACTTTTGGAACAATAAAAAATTTATCCCTGGTGCCAACCTGAGCTCCGAAATAAAAGCGGATCAGATAGAACTGCTAGGCGTGCTGCTCAATATTTACAAAGCCAATACTCGATCGCAAAAAGCTTTTACATCGATGCTGCCGGATGAGCTAGAAGACGTGTTGAATACCTTAGAGTGGGTATTTCTGGGCAACTACCTCACAAAAAACCCCGTGCCAAGCATTAAGGTAAAAGGCAGCAGGCTGTATGGCCCCGACACAGGGCTCAAAAACATCTCCATATCAGAGTTTCACTTTGCTGAAAAGTACTATAATGAATACCGCAGGTCGGCAGATGAGCAACACCTTGATAAACTTATAGGTGTATTGTATCGCGCTCAAGGCAAGCAAGAGCACAACAACCCCAACAGCACCAACTTTGCAGGCGACCCCAGAACTGCATACCTACCCGGTAGCGAAGTGCCAAGGGCTAAGTTGATTGCCGAAAGCATCAAGCCACATCAGCGCAAGTGTATTGTTTTCTTTTACGAAGGATGCCGCAATACGCTCATCAAAAATTGGCCTATGATTTTTACCAAGCCCAACATCGACAAGGCCGAAAACAAAGTAGGAAGCCCAAACAGCGGATGGCTGCCTGTGATGCGCCAGCTTGCAAACAATGACTTGGCGCAATTCGACAAAATAGCAGGAGAAAATATCGGCCTCGTTTTTTACTTCCTTACCGAAGCTATTCGCGAAGCTAACCGCCTAAAAAAGAAAGTAAAATGAAGCTAAAAGACCTAGAAGACTACTTTAAGAAACTGGCCACTCAGCATAAGAAAATTGGTCATTCAGTGTCCAAAAAACACTTTAGCTCTATCAATGTGTATGAGCTTGCCAACTCAGTGCGCAGTGGCTTCAACATGCCCTTTGTGGCCTTGGAGCTGCCTGAAATCGGAATCTCAGGCGATGGCTGGGCAAACATCCGCGACCAGTACACCTGTGCTGTGCATTTTTATGTAAACCAAGCCGATAGAACCGACTTTTCCAAAATCATTACAGCCCAGGATCTAGCACTAGAGCTGGCCAACGATTTTAAAGCCCGCATGCTTGACGACCGCAGACACTTAAGAGAGCCTGTCCTTAACGGCATAGATATATACAGCTTTAATATTGAGTTTTCGCCCGCGCCCTTGCATGGCAATTACTGGTTTGCTCGCATGGAGTTTTCTATCAACAACCCCATCGTGCCTTATACAGCTAATGCATGGAACTTCCCTGCTCCGC
>CAYZUZ010000284.1:0-2353 GCA_964481795.1 uncultured Cryomorphaceae bacterium | reverse complement strand
TGTGTTTCCATTTTTGGTTCGGCACGCACCCAACCTGAACATCCCTCTTATGTATTAGCCGAAGACTTAGCCTATCAGCTCACGCAAAGGGGCTATGGCATTATTTCAGGTGGTGGCCCTGGTATAATGGAAGCGGCCAACAAAGGTGCAAAAAGAGGAGCCGGAACATCGGTTGGGCTCAATATTGATCTACCCTTTGAACAGTCGAGCAACCCCTATATCGACCATGATAAAAATTTGAACTTCGATTACTTTTTTGTACGCAAAGTGATGTTTGTAAAATACTCACAGGGTTTTGTAGTAATGCCCGGAGGATTTGGCACACTCGACGAATTTTTTGAAGCCATTACACTGATCCAAACCAATAAAATAGGTCGCTTTCCTATTGTGCTATTTGGCAAAAAATATTGGGAAGGCCTCATTGATTGGATAAAGACCGTAATGCTTGAAGAAAAAAACATCAGTCCACAAGATTTAGAACTATTCAAATTGGTAGATACTGTACCCGAGGCAGTTAGAGTAATCGATGAATTCTACAGTAAATACATGCTTAAACCCAACTTTTAACTATTTTGCAACTAAGAGCCGAAAATATAATCAAAAAATACAAAGGCCGCTCTGTAGTTAAGGGCGTAAGCTTTCAAGTTAATCAAGGTGAAATAGTAGGATTACTAGGGCCTAATGGAGCCGGTAAAACTACTTCTTTTTACATGGTGGTAGGCTTAATAAAGCCCAACGAAGGACATATATACCTCGACGACAAGGATATAACAGAATATCCCATGTATCAAAGAGCCCAAAATGGAATAGGATATTTGGCTCAAGAACCCTCCGTTTTTAGAAAATTAAGTGTAGAAGACAACATCATGGGTGTATTGCAAATGACTCCATTGAAACCTAAACAGCAGCGCGAAAAATTGGAAGAACTGTTGAATGAATTTTCGCTTACGCACATCCGTAAAAACAGAGGCGATTTGCTATCAGGTGGTGAGCGCAGGCGCACCGAAATTGCAAGGGCTTTGGCTGTAGATCCTAAATTTATACTTTTGGATGAGCCCTTTGCAGGCGTTGACCCAATAGCAGTAGAGGATATTCAATCCATTGTAATCAAACTGAAAAAGAAGAATATAGGAATATTGATTACAGACCATAATGTGCAAGAAACCTTAGCCATCACCAACCGCACCTATTTGATGTTTGAAGGATCCATTTTAAAGTATGGCACCGCTGAAGAACTAGCTCAAGATGAAATTGTAAGAAAAGTGTATTTAGGACAGAATTTTGAACTCAGAAAACCCAAAGACTTTGGTGATTAATCAAGATTTTATTTTTCAATTGCTAAAGGATATAAAACACCTTCCGCGCTTAGAATTTCCATTTTAATAGAGCCTACCAAAATTTTTGACTTTAATAAAACGGGTATTTTATTTAAATCGTCGGTAACCCACAAGGTAACACTTTCTTTTTCATTGAAGATTCTACCTTCCTGTACGGCAGGCTTAAAAACCAAACATCTAACTTTGCCAAGTTTTGTTTTTATCACCTCTCTTTTTACCAATTTCAATTGGAAATTGTACACCTCATGATCGATAAAAATAGGTATTTCAATGACTTGTCCGTTTTTTAATGCTTTACCATCATGACTGCGAGCGTAATAAAAAGCTGAAAGCATATCTTGTACATTGATAGGAACTTGATAACTGCCTTTTTTCTTTTCGTTCCAATGCTCAATAGCTTCAGTATCATTTACATAGGTGACTCTACTTTGGATAATAAAACCACCCTCATCTACATCGCGGAAGCTCTCTACAGGTTTTAAGGTGTTTAAATCAAACCAAGATTCATAACGATCACGAACCCTAAAAAACCACTCAAACATACCGGTAGAATATCCCAAGCCTATAAAGTGAAGTAATTTTTTTCCTTTGTGTACCTTATCAGATTCTTGAACCTTGAATTCGGCTCTGCCAGCTGTAAACATTCCATAGCTTACTTCGTACACTAGGTTTTCGCCCTTGTCAAATGCTTGTTTTTTAGCTAATTGACTGTGATAATCTACTCCTAAATCCAAGGGTGCAGCTATGCTTATTATGCTCAATAAAGCTGCAAGTAAAGATAATTTTTTCATGAGTTATTGATATTTTGGTCATTGATGGGTAGCTAAAATTCAAAAGCAGTGCCAAGTATTGATTCGAAAATTTAAACACCTGTCAATCGACCTTTGGCAGCACAAGAGGTAGAAGTAAAATAAAGACTTTAATAGGCTTTCTCCTTTAAATAAATTTTAGAAAAATCTTTCAAACTTTCGTCTATAGATCTAAAGGTAAAATTCAATCTATTCTTAACCTTATCA
>CAYZUZ010000283.1:0-2355 GCA_964481795.1 uncultured Cryomorphaceae bacterium | reverse complement strand
ACTATACATTTACACAAAAACCTGTCAGATTTTGACTAAAAAGGTATCCATTAAGTAATCAAGTTCTATAAATCTGACAGGTTTGTCATTTTGTATAGTGATATGGTACAAATTATTTATCTATCGGTCGTAAAGCCTTTTTTAATTATAACCTCTCTCATTTAATAATTAGTCATTCAAAGCCTTTAGGTTATTTTTTGAAGTGCTGAAAGGCTTACCCAAAACTCACCATCTACACGGTCTAGCTTGATGAGTGCTACCATAGCACCACCAAAATTATCAATTTTTAAGATGTATCCTGCTCCTTCTTGGGGAAATTGAGTGTCTATTACTCGGTCGCCTATTTTTAGCATATTATGGCAATGGTTTTGGTCTATTTACAAAAAATGATGGATTTTATCCTTAAAAATCAAAGAAAATTGATAACTACATACCCAATCAAAAGATTAGGTTTGAGCAGTACAAAAACTTTGCTTAAATTTAGGAGCTATAAATTATTTCGCTATTCCTTGTATCCAAAAACGGGTGGATACAAGCATATTTTGCTGTTACTTGATTCAAAAATATTCAAAAAAATTTACAATGAAAAATAGACTTTTATCCATTTTTTGCTACTTTTTACTATTTCTCAGCTTGTGGGCTTGCAAAACCACACAAATACCCCAGCAAAACAACACAAGTACTGATGTTACTTTTCAGATTTTACAGCTCAATGATGTCTATGAAATCGCTCCCTTGGAGGGTGGAAAAGTAGCAGGAATGGCAAGAGTGGCTACGCTCAGAGATAAACTTCTGGCAAAAAATCCGAATACCCTCACCATATTGGCAGGCGATTTTCTTAGTCCTTCGCTCACAGGCACACTTAAAGACAAAGAACTTGGCGGTGAGCGCATACAAGGACTACACATGGTAGAAACAATGAATGCCTTGGGTGTGGACTATGTTGCCTTTGGCAACCACGAGTTTGATATTTCAAAAGAGGCATTGCAAAGAGCCATAGATGCTTCTAACTTTATGTGGGTAGCAGGCAATGTACTTCAACGAAAAGGGGATACCATCTTACCATTTCAAAAGAATATACAGGGCATAGAAAATCCTTTACCCGAATATGTAATCCATACCTTCAAAAATACAGAAGAAAAAACACTCAGGCTAGGTATTCTTACGGTTACACTGCCTTTCAACAAAGCTCCTTATGTTCATTATGCTGACATCTTCACACATACACGCAATACTTATGAGCGTATCAAAGATAAAGCAGATGTTTTTATCATCATCAGCCATTTAGAAATAGCAGACGATAAAAAACTTGCCGAGATGATGCCCGAAATATCACTCATTATGGGTGGGCATGACCACAACAATATGAAAGTAAAAGCAAGTAATAACTACATCACCAAAGCTGATGCCAACGCCAAAACGGTCTATGTGCATACTTTTAAATTGAATTTAGAAAGCCCTAAAAAGCTCATCATTGACTCTGAACTTATCAAAATAGATGAAAGCCTTGATTTTCAGCCCAAAACACAAGCCGTGGTAAACAAATGGCAGCAAAAAGCTGATGAAAGTATGAAGGCAATGGGTTATACTCCTGAGGCAGTAGTGTTTGAGACCAAAGAACTGCTTGACGGCAGGGAGCAGAGTGTACGTTATCAACCTACCAATCTTGGGCAAATGATAGCCAAATCAATGCTCAAAGCCAACAAAGATGTCCAAGTAGCTTTGCTTAATAGTGGCTCAATACGTATAGATGACCAACTTACAGGCGCACTTACACAAAGTGATATTTTGAGGATATTGCCTTATGGAGGCGAAATCCAACAAAGTACTTGGCTTGGTGCAGACTTACTTAAGGTGCTAGAAATAGGACTTAACACCAACAAAGGATTGGGAGGCTATTTGCAATATGCAGGCATTAGCCAAGATAAAGACCAAAACTGGATTATCAATGGTGAAAAGATTGCGCTCAAAGCATCATACCAAGTGGTTTTGCCAAAGTTTTTGGCAGAAGGTAAAGAGGCAAATCTCGGCTTCTTAAAAGAGATACCCGCTTATGATGTTAATACACAGAGCAGTCTTGATGTACCCAATGACATTCGGCAGGTTTTGATTCATTATCTTAAAAACCAATTTTGAAATATTTAGCAAAAATTCTGTTTATTGCCTTTAAAATTGGTGCTTTATCGAGTACTTAAAACTGTCTAATGCTTACTTCATGCAACAAAAAAACTTACAAAAACTACAAGAAAAAATAGCAAAATCGCTTGAAATGGGTGGCGAACAGCGCATCAATAAGCAGCACGCCTTGGGCAGACTCACTGCAAGAGAGCGAATCCAAAAACTCTTAGATAAAAA
>CAYZUZ010000282.1:0-2357 GCA_964481795.1 uncultured Cryomorphaceae bacterium | reverse complement strand
AAAAAAGCCGGGTGATTGCCCGGCTTACATATTAATTATGAAATCCAAAAAAAATTTTTTATCCATTAATAGCCACCACATCTTTTACCAAGGTGGGCAGCATTTTTTGCAATAGTTGTAGAATTCCGTTTTTAAGCGTTGCCGTACTCGAGGGGCAGCCTGAGCATGCGCCTTGTAACAACACTTTTACCACTCCATCCTCGTAGGCCATAAAGGCAATATTGCCTCCATCTTGCTCCACAGCAGGTTTTATATACTCTTCAATGATGTCTACAATGCGGGTTTCTACTTCGCCCAACTCCTCAGCCTTGGGTAGCACAAATAGAGGCTTGACTTCTGTAGTTTCTTCTGTTTGTGTAGCATTTTCGGCTTCTAGTTTTAGGGCTTCTTCATTTACTACAGGTTTGCCGGCCTGCAAATACTCCAATATAAAATTGCGAACCTCTTGCGTAATCTCATCCCACTCGGTGATGTTGTACTTGGCCAAAGCAATAAAATTATAAGAGATGAAAACCTCTTTTGTGAAGGGAAAGTGAAACAATTTTGCTGCTAGCTCCGAGTGGCGTGCTTCTTCAATGTTTTTGAACTCATAACTGCCTTGCACCAATGATTTGTTGGCTACAAATTTCATAACCCCTGGATTGGGCGTTACCTCGGCATATACACTTATCGGGGCTTTTTTTATTTCGATCATAATTATTTACTTTTGATTTTTGTGGTTTGCAAAATTACCTGTTAATTTAATATTCACTTTGCAAAATAAAACACAAAATTTTCTCTTTCTGTTTTACAAAAATTCACTCAGGTTTCCTGTAGCTTTTATTTGTATTCTATCATTCACTTTTTCGAGCACTGCGGCTTGGTTTTGGGCGTCGTGTTCAAAGACCAAAACAGCATTTTCTGCCACGGCCCAGTCCAATATCTTAACTTTTTCATCCATGGTAAGCAAGGGTCTTGTATCGTAACCCATTACCCAAGGTATGGCAATGTGCGCATAAGAGGGTATCAAATCGGCACAATACAAAATCTTTTTATCGCCTACTTGCACCACAGGCAGCATTTGCCCTTCGGTATGGCCATTTACCACAAAACACGAAAAGCCTAGGTCTGTACTTTGATACAAATCAGGGTTTTCTATAAGTTTTAGCTGTCCTGATTCATGCATGGGCCCTATGTTTTCTTTTAAGAAAGAGGCCTTTTCGCGCGGATTGGGTTGGGTGGCCCAGCGCCAATGCGAAGCATGTGTCCAATACTCAGCATTCTTGAAGGTGGGTATTAATTGACCCTCGCCATTGCGGAGCACAGCTCCACCGCAGTGATCAAAATGTAGGTGGGTGTGAAATACATCGGTCACCTCATCGGCACTGAAGCCTGCCTTATTTACAGCATTTACTATGCTGGTATCTCCTTGCAAATAGTAGTGTTTAAAAAAGCTCTCATCCTGCTTATTCCCAATACCTGTGTCTACCAAAATAAGCTTTTTACCGTCTTCTACCAGCATACAGCGCATGCCCCAGGTGCACAGGTTTTTTTCGTCGGCAGCATACTTGCGCTCCCACAAACTTTTGGGTACCACGCCAAACATAGCTCCTCCGTCCAACTTAAAAAGCCCTGTGTCAAGTAAATGAATATTCATAAGTCACTCGTTTTTTTTAATCATACAGATACATTATTTGTATCTACATTTGTTTTTTTTAATTGAATTTCAAATATAAGCACAGGCATGAGGTTAGAAGAGGCAATCAAGCAAAAGTTTTTTACCGATGAGTTTACCAAGGCTGTTGTTAATGTAGCCTATACCCAAAGTTGGCTTTACAGCGGTCAGCAGCGTTTTTTTAAATCTTTTGAGCTCACACCCGAGCAATACAATGTACTCCGCATCCTTCGCGGTCGTGCCCCTGAGGCTTCTTCGGTATCACTTATTCAGAATAGAATGCTCAATAAAGCCAGCAATGCCAGCCGATTGGTAGACAAACTCAAGCTTAAAGGATTGGTAGACCGTTCTGAAAACGAATTAGATAGAAGGCAGGTAGATATTAAAATCACTGAAAAAGGAAAAACTTTATTGGCTAAAATTGATCCCCTGCTCGCTGAGTTCAACAAATCAAAAATAGGCCTACCCGAACCCGAAGCGCGTTTCTTAAATCAATTGCTCGACAAATTGCGTTCTATGGAACCTTGATCTTTTTTTCTTTTTAAAATACAAAATACAACTCCATGTTTCAAAAATATATCCTTTCACAACTCTTTTGTATTGCACTCCTAAGCTTACATGCCCAAAGAACAAAAATTGAAGGTCAAATTACTGGCAATCAATACCAATGGGTAAAACTAGAAGCCTATGAAGGCTACAAACT
>CAYZUZ010000281.1:0-2364 GCA_964481795.1 uncultured Cryomorphaceae bacterium | reverse complement strand
TTTTTCTTCAGTTACAATGTTGGTGTACAAACCTTGAGCCTCCAAGTACAAAATACTATTGGCAGGAATAGGAATGGTTTTTCCTTTTTCTTTAACGGCTACCATGCTGCTCACCGACGATTTTTCTTCGCCTATTAGGTAGGCATATCTATTCAGCATCAGGCTGATTTCTGTTTGTAAGCGCACCAAGCCAAATGGCTTGAGTAAGTAGCTCGTATAAGGCAATTTAGACGCCCTTCGAATATAATTGGGCTCAGAAAAAGCCGTGATCATAATAACCGGTTTTTTGTGTTTGGAGGTGATGATCGATGCCAATTGAATGCCGTCTACATCGCCTTCTATTTGAATATCAATCAGAAAAATATCTGCCTGCAAAAGCGATTTACTCGCCATTAAATCTGCGGCCTGTGTGAAAGCGCCCAACACATGATGCCCCATCAACTGGAGCATTTCTACAATATTTTCAGACAATTCGAGGTTGTCTTCAACCAAAACAATATTGGGCTTCATAAGGATTAGATATTATAAATATGCTTCGAAAGTATAATGAAAAGTAAGTAAAAGGCACTTTAGAGCAACAATTGCCACAAAAATGTAAACAAAAAGTGTTTTTATACTCCATTATCTGCTTTTCCTTTACAAGGTAATAAAACACCCGTATGGCTCTAAGTGAAAATATTTTACAAGCTATCAGCCAATCGCACAGGCTGATGCTTGAACAGCCAAACATTGAGTCCTCTATTTCCAATATTTTGCGTGTTTTAGGCGAAGCTACTGTAGTAGACCGTGTGTATGTATTTCAAAAAAAATATGCCATAAGACCCTACTATACCTATACCCACGAGTGGTGTGCACCTGGCATAGAACCCCAAATAGACTACGAACCCCTCAAAAAAGCGTATTTAGATGAGTTTTCAGATGTGCTAGGTGCGCTCGAAATGAATGAACTGATCCACGACTTTGTAGAAAATTCTAGCTCGCCAGCCTTTAAAGAAGCTATGGAATATCAAGGCATTATTTCCTACCTCTTTTTGCCTATTTTTTGTAATGAATTACTTTGGGGTTTTATGGGCTTTGACAATTGCACCCAAAAAGCCTTGTTTAGCAACAGTCAACTCGCTGGCTTACAATCGGTAGCTTCCTCTATGGGGCTGCTGATGAGCAAGGCCGAGAAAGAACAAGAGCTCAACAGCAATCGCAAGCTTTTGCAAAGCATTTTGGATAATACACAGGAGGTTATTCTGCGAATCAACAAAGAAGGGAAAATTCTTTATGTAAACAAAAGATGGGAGATTCTTACGCAATATTCAGTGCTTGAAACTACGCATCAAAATATTCTTTCATTCACACACAATTTTGATTTAAGCTTATTACAATATTATAAACCAAGAAAAAATTTCATTTCATTACAACTAATTACAAAAAATGGAAAGCACATTGATACTGGTTTTTTATTTGAAAAACACAGCAGCAAAAAGGAAGATGAGGTATTGTACCAAGGTATGATTATAGCAGACCAACTGCACCTAAGCCAGGTAAAAGAAATACAACAACTAGAAAAACTCAACGAAAACCTGAGCAGCCTGCACCACGCCATACTCAACCAAAAAAGTTTTAGCGGCAACCTCGATGAGCTTTTGACCTCTTTGCTCGATTTTACTGAAAGTCAATTTGGTTTTTTGGGCGAGGTATTGTACGATCAAGATGAAAATCCTTACTTAAAAACACATTCCATTACCGATATCAGCTGGAATGAAGAAACAAGGGCCTTTTATAAGCGATACAAGGAACAAGGCATGGAGTTCAGAAACTTTGATACCTTATTTGGCAGGGTGCTTACGAGCAAGCAATTGCTGATAAGCAACCAACCGGCAAGCGACCACAGAGGAGCCGGTATTCCAAAAGGACACCCACCCTTGGAGGCCTTCATTGGTATCCCCATAGTGCATGAAGATGAATTGCTGGGTATGATAGGCTTGGCCAACAGAAAAGAAGGCTACAACGAAGACATGGCCATCAAGCTTAAATCTATCTCCAAAGGCTATGCAGGCCTTATAAAAAGCATCCGCAATAACCGCAATATGGAACAGCAAAGCTGAGATGCTGCCCTATTGCGCCAGATTTATGAAAAAGTAGTGACCCACAGCAACGACATCATTGCCATTCATAATTTGGATATGACTTTTCAGTATGTTTCGCCCTCTATACATACCATACTAGGCTATGCCCCTGAGGAGCTTATCGGAAAATCGCCCGACGAGGCCATGCTGCCATTGAACAAAGAAATACTGGAAGAAAATGCTCAATATCAGCGACTACTCATTACACATCATACCAAAAACCAAAACAAAAAGGTGACCTTGG
>CAYZUZ010000280.1:0-2387 GCA_964481795.1 uncultured Cryomorphaceae bacterium | reverse complement strand
CTTTGGTTTGGCGATGTGTTTGATTTTAATCTTACTTATTCGTATTCATTTTCTTTTCCTAATATCGATGCAAATGCCCCTGCAAGGGTTCGCTTGTTTGCCGCAGGACGCAGCGCATCTTCTGGTACTTTTTTCGAGACACGATTGGGCGGTCAAACCATCTTAACCAGTCAAGTGCCCGCCAATTCACTGGCAGGACAGTATCCAGATTTTGCCAAAATGATCAATACGCCAGCTACATTTACAGCCAGTGGCAATAGCGTCAACCTTGTTTTGAACTACAACAATGCTGTAAACCCAAGTGCCACCGCTTGGATGCGATACTTGGCCGTACAGGTGCGCAGGCAGCTCAGAGTAAGTGGTAATGCCATGATTTTTAGAGATATAAACTCTGTAGGAGCTGGCAATATTGCCAATTTTACGATAGACCAAGCACCCAACTCGCTCAAGGTTTGGGATGTATCTAAGGTGGGCGATTTTAAAGAAATACCCTTGCAATTTTCAGGTAATCAGGCAGTTTTTCGTGCTAAAGCAGATTCATTGAAAACCTATATCGCTTTTTCGGGGGGAAATTTTCCATTGCCTACCGCAGAGGGTAAAGTCGAAAACCAAAACTTACACGCAGCCGAAGTGCCGGATTATTTGATTATATCACATCCAAGTTTTTTGAGTGCATCCAACCGCCTGGCCGATTATCGGGCTCAAAAAGATGGATATAATGTGCTTGTAGTTACGCCTGAGCAAATTTATAATGAGTACAGCTCTGGCATTCAGGATATCTCAGCCATTCGCGATTTTATCCGCCATGTATATTTGAAAGACAACAGCAATAAATTTAAATTCGTAGCGCTAATGGGCACAGCTTCCTACGATTATCGCGATGTGGTGACCAATAACACCAATTTTATACCTGTTTATCAGTCGCTTGATAATAACATCAACCCTATTTCTTCTTACATTACCGATGATTTCTTTGGGCAATTGGATGAAGGTGAAGGCTTGAATTTAGTTTCCGGCCGCTTGGATGTAGCTATAGGTCGTTTTACTGTGCGCACAGTAGCGCAAGCCAATGCTGTAGTAGATAAGGTCATTCACTACGAAACAAATCCTGCTACTTATGGCCCATGGCGCAATCGAATGCTTTTTGTGGCAGATGATTATGATGATTCTACTTTTGAAAAACAGTTTATGGAAAGCTCTGATTTATTGAGTAATATAGTAACTCAGAAACTCCCTTTTATCAATTCGTCTAAAATATATGCCGATGCTTACACGCAGGTAGCTACAAGCGGTAGTCAGCAGTATCCAGAGGCTAGGAATGAGATTTTTAGACAAGTGCAACGTGGAAATTTGGTAACCAATTACATAGGTCATGGAGGCGAAGTAGGCTGGGCACAAGAACAGATATTGCGTCTGCAAGAAATAAATGCATGGACCAACATCAACTCAATGCCCGTATTTGTAACCATTACTTGCGAGTTTACCCGCTTTGATGAAGTGTGGCGCACCTCAGCAGGCGAGCAGGTATTGATACAACCCAAAGGTGCAGGTATTGCACTCATTTCTACCACACGAGCGGTTTTTGCCTCCACAGGCACCTCGCTCAACATAGCCTTGTTCGACAGGCTATTCGATAAAGATAACCTTGGCTATGTACCGTTGGGTGTAAGTACTTTAAGGGCAAAAAACACCCAAAACAACCTCGATAAACTCAAATTTTCTTATTTTGGCGATCCTGCATTGCGCCTGCCTATTCCATTTGAACAAAGCTATATCAGTCATATAAATAATGTACAAGTGGAGGATTTTACCGATACGCTCAAAGCCCTGAGTAGGGTAAAGGTGCAAGGTGAAATTTTAAGAGCAGATAGCACTCCTTATAGCGATTTTAATGGTGAGGTGAATCTGGTCGTTTTTGATAAAGCCACCAATACCCAAACGCTCGACAATGATAACAACGGTGTAATACACTCATTTAAAGTGCAAAATAGCATCATTTACAACGGGCGTTCTTCTGTGAGTAATGGCAAGTACAATTTTGAATTTATCATACCCAAAGATATCAATTACAGTTTTGGATTTGGCAGATTTAGCATGTATGCCAATACAAGCGACAACAGTGTGCAAGCCGTAGGTTATCACAACGAGGCTATCATTGGGGGCTTGGATGATAATGCTCCTGTAGATAATGAAGGCCCTCAAATTCAATTGTTTATGAACGATGAATCTTTCGTTTTTGGTGGCATGACTGATCAAAATCCACGCATCTATGCATTGGTATTCGATTCGTCGGGCATCAATACAGCTGGTAATAGTATTGGTAGAGATATTACTGCCATACTCAATCAAAAAGACAATGAACCCATCATTCTCAATGAGTATTATGC
>CAYZUZ010000279.1:0-2387 GCA_964481795.1 uncultured Cryomorphaceae bacterium | reverse complement strand
GGCTAGTATTGGTATGGAATATCCCATGATTTGTTTTAATGGAGGTAGGCCAGAGGCAGATGGAACGTATTCAGAAAGAACAAAATATGGAATGATTGGCGTCATCATTCATGAGGTAGGTCACAATTACTTCCCTATGATTGTAAACAGCGATGAACGCCAATGGACATGGATGGACGAAGGTCTCAATACTTTTTTACAATACCTGACTGAGCAGGAATGGGATAAAAACTATCCCTCACGCAGAGGTCCGGCTTACAAAATCGTAGATTACATGAAAGGCGACCCCAATACTTTGGTGCCCATCATGACCAATTCAGAAAGTGTAATTCAATTTGGTAATAATGCCTACGGAAAGCCCGCTACAGCACTGAATATATTGAGAGAAACCATTTTAGGTAGAGAGAATTTTGATTTTGCCTTTAAGACCTACGCCCGCAGATGGATGTTTAAACATCCGCAACCAGCCGACTTTTTTAGAACCATGGAAGATGCAGCAGGTCAAGATTTAGATTGGTTTTGGAGGGGCTGGTTTTTTGGCACACAGCCAGTTGATATAGCTCTGAAAGAGGTAACCGAGTACCTGCCTTATTTTCCCGGTCAAAATGTTTCTACTAGCTATAAACCTTATGATAGACCCGCTATAGGCGAATTGCGCAATGCAAATATGCCAGAAAGCATGGTAGAAAAACGTCCCGATATGATGGATTTTTACAATACCTATAATCCAGATGAAGATATAGATAGTGCTGAATATAAGAAGTTTGTGGCGAGTCTTGACAATCGAGATAAAAGATGGATTGAGTCAAAGTATTTTTATCAAATTAAATTTCACAACAAGGGCGGACTTGTATCTCCGGTAATTATTGAATTTACTTTTGAAAACGACAGCACCTATGTGGCCCACCTTCCGGCTGAAGTATGGTTGCGCAATGAAGAAGAGTTTACCAAGGTTTTCTTTTTTGATAAAAAAGTAAATAAAATATTACTAGATCCATTCCTAGAAACAGCAGATATTGATATGCAAAACAATGTTTGGCCTTCAGTAAGCGAGCCTTCGAGGTTTGAAATTTACAAACACAACAGCTCTAGACCGTCAAACCCGATGAAAAAAGCTAAAAACTAAATCCACTATGAAAAAGTCTTGGATACTTATTGGATTTTCTTTGGTGCTGAGCTCATGCTCTATTTTTAAAGCTGGTTTTTGGGAAGATGAGCCTGAAAAAGCAACTTTATATACCTTTGATTTTGAAGAAGAAACCAAGCTTGAAGCAAAGAAAAAAACAGAAGTTGTTACGACGCCCGATATCAAAGTGGAGCAAAGACCCTTACACCTGCAAGATAATTTAGAAACCTTTGTAAACGATTGGATAGGAGTTCCTTATAAATACGCAGGCAACAGCAAACAAGGCACCGATTGCTCTGGATTTACCACACAAGTGTACCGTCATGTATATCGGCATGAGTTTCAATTCCGCAGGTCGCAAGATTTATATAGCGAAGTACACCCCATCAAAAAAGAAGAATTGCAACGAGGCGATCTTGTTTTTTTTAAAATTAAAGGTCGTCAGATAGACCACGTAGGTATTTACCTCAATCAAGGTAGATTTGTACATGCTTCTACACAAAAAGGGGTCATTATTTCAGATTTAGAAGAACCTTATTATAAGTTGAGATTTTTTTCAGGGGGTAGGGTGCTTGCTCTAGCCCAATGAGTTAAATTTGTAAGCTCTGAAACTAAGAAAATTATGAGTTTTTTATCAAAATTATTTGGCAAAGAAGATAAATCTACTTTAGACAAAGGCCTTGAAAAATCAAGAGAAAGTTTTTTGGGCAAGCTGGGCAAATCGCTTTTGGGTAAATCAGAGGTAGATGCCGATGTACTCGATGAGTTGGAAGAAATTCTCATTTCATCTGATGTAGGTGTAGATACCACCCTCAAAATCATCAATAGAATTGAAGCCCGAGTAAAAGAAGATAAATATTTTGGTGGTAAAGAATTACAGGAAATACTCAGGCAGGAGATTGCCGCTTTGCTCTCAGAAAATGAAACACAAGCCGACAGCGATCCCTTTACCTTGCACAAGCCTTACGTAATTATGGTAGTAGGGGTAAATGGCGTAGGCAAAACCACTACGATAGGAAAATTGGCCTCTCGATTCAAAAGTGCGGGTAAATCAGTGGTTTTAGGAGCAGCAGATACCTTTCGTGCAGCCGCGGTAGACCAACTGATAGCATGGGGACAGCGTGCCGATGTACCTGTTATTAAACAACAAATGGGCTCCGATCCTGCTTCGGTAGCTTACGATGCTTTGCAGGCTGGTTTAGCGCGCAATGCCGATGTAGTTATCATTGATACTGCTGGTAGATTGCACAATAAGGTAAAC
>CAYZUZ010000278.1:0-2399 GCA_964481795.1 uncultured Cryomorphaceae bacterium | reverse complement strand
TAAGTGATTGACTGTTTCATTTAATTCATCAAAATAATTTGCTACAGCTTGCAACGCTCGTGCTGTTTTATCTACTTCTTGTTGAAAGGCAAAAAGTTCTTTTTGATTCACTGCTGGTAAGGTGCTGTTATTTAAATGTTTCAGATTGAAGGCAACCTTTTCTGATAATAAAGTAATATTGCCATTTCTACTGTGAAATATCTGAACAAAGTATTGACCCTTAGGCGCTACTAAGGCTGTACTTGCATTGGTGATGGGGTCGTCTTTTAGGTTTAAATACGCTTTGCTGTTATACCGTCCATCCCAGGTAAGACGCTGTAATCCATTGCTGTAGGCTTTGTTTATTCTTCGTATTTCATTGCCATTGGCATTGCTTATCACAAATATGAGATAGGGTTTTTCTTCAGCATCTTCGGCTCTTATTTCTTCAAAACTAGGGTAGGGGACATCCTTTAGGTCTTTTTCACGTTCTTGACGCTTTTCTTTCAAAGTTTTTACTTTATCCTTTATATGATACGTAATGGTAGCACCTATGGCCGGATTTTCGCCCATGTAATAAGATGCTCCTTTAAAATCAATGCCACCCAAATCACTTTGATGAAAGAATAATCCGTCTTTGATGGGGAAAATATGGGCTTCTTTTTTCAAATCAACTTCGCTTAGGCTTCTGAGTGGACTCAAGTCATCCAAGATATAAAAACCTCGACCAAATGTAGCAAGTACAAGGTCACTTTCTCGCTCTTGAATAGCTATGTCGCGCACGGCAATAGTTGGAAGTCCAGCAGCTAATTTTTTCCAGTTTTTGCCTGCATCTATGGTGAAAAACACGCCAAATTCGGTACCTACAAACAGCAAGTCAGGATTGATAAAGTCCTCTACAATTACATATACAGAGCCTCTTTCGGGCAAATTTCCACTGATATTGGTCCAGCTGCTGCCTTGGTTGGTGCTTCTTAATAGGTAGGGTTTAAAATCTCCATTTTTATGGTTGTTAAATACAGCATATACCACATTTTCATCGTGTTGTGATGCTTTTACATCTTGCACATAGGTATTGGCAGGTATGCCAGGAAAATTTGCAAATTTGCTCCAAGTACCGCCATCATTCTGACTCACATGTATCAATCCATCGTCGGAGCCGGCATAGAGCAATCCTTGCTTCTTTTTACTCTCGTCAAAAGACACCAAATTGCCATAAAAACTAGTGCTTTGGTGGTATGCAATGGCATCCACACTCCATGTTTTGCCCATTACTTTGAGTTTATTTCGATCTATTTTTTGGGTCAAATTTCCAGAAATAGCCTTCCAACTATTGCCTCTATCGGTGCTTTTAAATATTTTGTTGGCAGCAAAGTACAGGGTTTTATTGTCGTGAGGTGATATGAGTAGGGGCGCATCCCAGTTCCAGATATAGGGTTCTTCATTGGGTGCAGGTTGTGGTTGTATGGGCACGCGTTCACCACTTTTTCTGTCAAATCGCACCAACCAACCATATTGTGCTTGCGAATAAACGATATTGGGGTCAGTAGGGTCTACTTGGCTTCTAAATCCATCTCCACCTTGTGTCACGTACCAATCATCATTTACGATGCCTCTTTTATCTTTAGTACGTGCAGGTCCACCTAAGGTATTGTTATCTTGTGTACCGCCATACACATTATAAAAGGGATATTCGTTGTCTACGGCTACTCGATAAAATTGAACTGTAGGAATATTGGGCTTGAAATTCCAGTTTTCCATGTAGTCATAAGTTTCGTACAATCCACCATCGCAGCCCATAAGTATATGGTTCGGATTTTTTGGATTGATCCACATGCAGTGGTTGTCCACGTGTTTTGCTTTTTCAGGAATTCTTTTAAAAGTCTTTCCTCCATCCATACTCCAATGTCCATAAGTATCCATACTAAAAATGGTGTTTTCTTCGCTTGGATGAGCAAAAATTTCTACATAATAGTTTCCACTTGTATAGTGATCGCTCATTTTATTGAAACTAGCTCCGCGATCATCGGAGCGATAAAATCCGTGCCCTTCAACCATCGTGTATACTATATCAGGATTTACGGGTGATAAAGCGAATGCGTATCTACCGGCATCACCATTAGGTAAGCCTTTGCTCAATTTTTCGAATGTTTTTCCGCCATCGGTGCTTTTGTACAAAGCGCTTTCTGGCCCACCCGATAAATAGGTGAATACATGTCTTCTCCTTTGATGCGCTGTAGCGTAAATTACATCAGGATTACGTGGATCGAGGTGTACCTCGTTTACGCCAGTATTTTCAGAAATATCTAGTATTTTGTTCCAAGTTTTTCCGCCATCTGTGGTTTTGTACAATCCCCTTTCGCCACCGGCACTCCACAAGGGGCCATAAGCTGCTGCATAAACCACATCGCTGTTGCGTG
>CAYZUZ010000277.1:0-2418 GCA_964481795.1 uncultured Cryomorphaceae bacterium | reverse complement strand
CCAAAGTTATCTAAACCCCCATAATAACTTACATACAGCCTGTCTTTGTTAGAAAAAGTATGATTAATTTTAGCGTTAAAATCATAAAAATACAGGGTGGGTTTTACGTTAAAGTCCTCATCTCTATTGGCAAGCGAAACAAAAGGCGCTGCTAAAGCATCAATATAAGTCCTGCGTCCGCTGATCATAAATGAGGTTTTGTCGCTACCTAAAGGCCCTTCCAAAGTCAATCGCGAAGCAATGATTCCTACCCCACCCTCACCTGAGAACTTTTGGTTGTTTCCTTCCTTCATATCTACCTCCAACACCGACGACAAACGACCGCCAAATCGCGCAGGAAATCCACCTTTTGTAATACGCACATTGCGCACAGCATCGGCATTAAATACAGAGAAAAATCCGAATAAATGTGATACATTATACACGGGCACACCATCCAACAGAATCAAATTTTGATCAGGACTGCCACCTCGCACGTACAATCCGCTTGCTCCTTCGTTGCCACTTTGTATACCGGGCATAAGCTGTAGTACTTTGATGATGTCTACCTCGCCCAATAATGCTGGAATCTTTTTTATTTGGGTAGCAGGTAGTTCCATGGTGCTCATTTGGACACGTTCTTGTATTTTTTCAACCACACCTACTACTTCTACAGCTTCAAGCTCGGTGGTAGCTTCTTTCATCGATACAGAATAAAACAAATTGGCTTTTCCATTGAATTGAAAAACCTCATTTTGATATCCAATAAAACTATACATCACTTCATAAGTGCCCACAGGTACGGTAAGCGTATAAAAACCATAGGTATTGGTTACCGTACCTTGATTTAACTCTTTGATTGAAACGTTTACCCCTGGCAACCTCTCGCCAGTTCTGGCATCTGAAACATAGCCACTTAAGGTGATTTTTTGCGCTTGCGCAGATAAACTGATTACCCATAGCAATAAAAAGACTGACTTAATTATTGCGTTTTTTGAAATGTTCATGAATTGCTATTCTTTTGAAAGTAGATGTTCGTAGGATTGAATATGTTGCATAGGAGTAATTTTTTGAGCCAATTCTCCTATTAATGTATAAGGAATATTTGCAGGATTTTTAAATCGAATACAAGATTTACCCATGTCTAGTTTTGTTTTCGAAAACTTAGGATACTCACTTGTAAACCAATTCATTACATCAGGATTCATGTATATACCCATATGATAGAGCGCTATATGAGATTTTTGCGAAGCCAAGCTCAAAAACGGCAATGGATCTGAAGGATTGCAATGATAACCCGAAGGAAACAAACTATGTGGAACCACATAGGAAGGCATTTTGTATTGAATCACTTCTTCAAAACCTTCTGGTAAATGCTCTAATATTAAACTTCGCAAGCGCAATAAAGCGGGTTTCCTGTCTTCTGTTAAAGATTCAAAATAATCATCTACATCTGGGTTGGGTGCTATCATTACTTTAGTTTCATTGGTGGCGCAAAGAAAAAACAAATTCTTAAACGTATTAAATTATTATTTCGTTACCTTTATTTTTTGAAGTGAAGCAATCAAATAAATTTTCTAAAAAAAATTATGACCTCATATTTTCTAAACATTTGGAGATTTTGCAAATAAAAAAAAATATATCCATTAAAAATTTATTGCCTGAAACAAAAGATTTTGGGAGTTATCTACTGCTTGAGCGTGGATTGAGCAAAAATACACAGGAGGCTTATTTGCGCGATTTGATGCGATTAGAATACTGGCTTCAGGAAAAAGAAATGAGTATAAAACAAGTGCAATACATTGATTTATTGGACTTTGTAGCAGAAGATAGCAAGAAAATATCGGCCAGAAGTACAGCCCGCTTGGTATCCTCTATCCGTCAATTTTTTAAGTTTTTATTGATAGAAAAGCACATAGATACAAATCCTGCTGAACTTTTGGAGTTGCCTAAACTAGGTTTTTACCTACCTGATACACTCAGTGTGCAAGAAATTGATCAATTGATAGCTGCTGTAGACCTATCGCTGCCAGAGGGCGAACGCAACAGAGCCATGCTGGAAACGCTGTATTCGTGTGGCTTGCGTGTAACTGAGCTTATCAATCTCAAATTGAGCTACTTATATAGAGAAGAAGGATTTATAAAAGTTCTGGGAAAAGGCAATAAAGAGCGATTGATACCTATTAGTAAAGTAGCACTTAAGTACATTGATTTGTACGTAAATGAAATAAGAATCCATCAAAACATTAAAAAAGGCGAGGAAGATTTCATTTTTTTAAACCAAAAAAGAGGCAGTAGGCTGAGTCGGGTATACGTATTTACAATGATTAAAGATTTAGCAAATAAAGCAGGAATACACAAAAATATTTCGCCCCATACTTTCAGACATTCCTTTGCTACGCATTTGGTACAAGGTGGCGCTGATTTGCGGGTAGTACA
>CAYZUZ010000276.1:0-2428 GCA_964481795.1 uncultured Cryomorphaceae bacterium | reverse complement strand
TTGAGTTTATTTTCTTCGATAAGGTCGAGGGGCAATTTGGCTTTAGATTTTCCATAGAACTCTAAGCTTTCTTGTGGAATGTTCAATGTAGCGGCTATCTCTTCGATGCGCTTGGGTTCAATGCTTTGCGCTATTTCTATATCGGTCATTGGGTTGTACTTTTTTAATGGGTGTGAAGGTAGTATAGGAGTTTGTTTTATCCTCTTAAAGCATACAAACGTGTTTAACTTGAAGATTTTTTTTGTACAACGTAATTTTTGGAGGAGAGCTCTTTTTCAAGCGAATAATTTGTCCTGTCTGAACAAGAAAAAACTTACATCTTTAACTCCTCTTTGGTTAGTACGGAAGAGTTTTAGCTGTTCATTGAATGACTCTGCTAATGCATTAGTAGATTGCTTGCAATAGAAGTTCATGATGCCTTCGCAATGGTTCATTATTGAAGCTACTACGGAATGAAAGTTTTACCTCAATTTGTATAAATATTTTTTATCTAAGAAAAAACCAATAATAAAAATAGTTGGATTGTACATGCTATTAATTAGTACAAGCCGCATAAAAAAGAAGAATATAGTTTAACTGATGGTTTTCCACGAACAACTAGAGTTTTGCAAGTAAATTTCAAATTTGCTGATGAAGATGGGTTTTATTTACTTCCATTGATAGTACATAAAAACCCATTGGGTATGTAATCGATTCGTTGCTATGTCATCTTGATTTAACCGATGTTACCAACGGTTACTTGCTATACAAAGGTGTGGCTATCTTTATTATGACAAGTTAGACTGGCTTTTTACCTCCCAACTTTTACAAATTTTAGAACAAAATTCTGATTAGGATTTCGCAAAAAATAAACTCCTTGGCGCAGAGAAAAGATTTCTAGGGTATTGAGTTGGTCTTTTTTAAGATCGATAGTCATGATGCGTTTTCCAAGTATATCCCATATTTCGAAAGGGTGATCCTCGCCATCCCAATCGCTAAAAAAAACATGTAAAACCTCATAGGAAGGATTGGGAAACACCTTGATGGATGTACGCAGGTCTATTTTGTGTACGAGGTGCGTGTTTTGTCTTTCCAAGTTTTCGTTCAATCCCCAAATCAAGTGCAATTCATCCTGTAGCATAGCCCATGAGGCACCCCTGCGGTAAGGGGCATTTGCCAAGGTTTGGGTCCATGTATTTGTGGTGCCATTGTATAACCAAACGGTGTTTAAGATTTCGCCCGTGGCAGTTTCACCAAAACCCACCAAGGCTTTATCAATGGAAGAATTCCACATCAAAAAATGCTTAGCCGGGCTAAAGTCTTGTGGTAGGTAATAGGGTTTCCAAGTCTTTTCTTTCCAGCCATACTGCCAAGTATCCGACTTTATAAGGGATTGATTGTCATTGCCCAAGCCACAAATTATAGCATTATAAGTAACTACACACATAGGCAAGCATCGTCCTCCACCAGGCACTTGCGACCAAAAAGTCCATTCTCGACTTTCAAAATCAAAATAATGAAGTGAATCGCTGCACAGGCCATTGTTGGATCTGCCCAAGCCTGCTATCAAGCCTTTTTTGTCCTCTGCTATAAAAAGAACACCCATGGCCATAGAGCGAGGAGCAGCGGGTAATTCCAACCAAGTATTGCCATCAAAAACCCAAAAATCACTCAGGGCATTGCCTAGTGGGTTAAGTCCGCCCAAAAGGTAGCCTTTATTGCCATCAGAAAAGTGTAAAGCATATTGCCTTGGAGGAGGTGGGGCATCACCCAAATACCGCCACTGCGAAGTTTCAGGAGTAAATTCCCAAAAATCATTGCGCACTTGGAAGCCTATGTCGCGGCCAAAACCTGCATACAGTTTACCCTGAATAGAAAAAATAGAAGCATCGTCACGGGCTTCACCAGGAAAATTGGGTTGAGAAATCCATTGGGCTATGAGGAGCTGTGAAGCTACCCACATTACAAAAAGCAATATACCTCTTATACTGAATAAGCTTCTCATTCACCGCCATTGTAAACCACGCCACCACAAAAAGTAAAGGGCTTTTTAAGCTGAATATCAAAGCGATAATCTTTTACAAATTGATTTATTAACCTGTGAAACTGCTCTTGTTCTTTGTTTGTAAAATAATCCTTGTCTATTCTGTAGAAGAAAAGATGTATACTGCCATCCTTGTTAAAATATACTTTATTGAATCCTCGAGATTGAGATTTCCAATCAAATCCGTTCTTTTTGGCATAGACTGATAAGTCTTTATTGAGCTTGGTCCAAGCATGTATAATTTGATCTTTATCCACTTGCTCAAAAAGAGATTTTGAATTTCCAGCTGGGTCAGAGCCATACTCTTTTTCAAATTGCATTAAATCATACCCCTTCTCTTCCGCTTGAGACAAGGGAATAGCTTTTTGGGCGTGTAACGGTAGTAAATACAAGCTTGTAAAAAGG
>CAYZUZ010000275.1:0-2431 GCA_964481795.1 uncultured Cryomorphaceae bacterium | reverse complement strand
AGCCATAGCCGAGCGAACCATAGGCTACGACCTGATAGACCGCGGACAAGCAGGGCTAGAAGGAGCCTACAGCAGCTTTTTAAAAGGAAAAGATGGCCGCAGATTGATGCAGCAAATAGCCAAAGGCAACTGGAAACCATTGCCCGATGGCTTGGAGGTGGAGCCTTACGACGGCTACGACCTCATCACGAGTATTGATAGCCGCATGCAGGATATTGTGCACCGCGAATTGCTCAATACTCTAATTAAATACAATGCCGAACATGGGACTGTGGTGCTAATGGAAGTAAACACGGGCGATATAAGAGCCATTGCCAACTTGGGTCGCAACAGCAATGGAAACTACAGCGAACGACTCAACTATGCCGTAGGCGAAAGCACCGAGCCAGGGTCTACCTTTAAACTCTTCAGCATGCTTGCATTGCTCGAAGATAAAAGCGCTGATACCGCTGACCTAGTAGATACCCAAAATGGAATATGGGAAATATTTGGCGAAAAAGTAAAAGATTCCAACTACAAAAACGGTGTAGGCGGATATGGCATCGTAAGCTTGGCCAAAGCATTTGAAAATTCATCCAATGTAGGTATAGCCAAAGTAGTATATGAAAAATACCACCGCGAACCTCAACGCTTTGTAGATAGACTTTACACCCTAGGCCTAAACAAACCCTTAGGAATTGAAATATTAGGCGAAGGTAAACCCATCATCAAAAGACCAGGCGATAAAGAATGGAGTGCGACCTCACTCCCTTGGATGAGTTTTGGCTACGAAACCCAAATGACTCCTTTGCAAATACTGTCGTATTACAATGCTGTAGCCAATGATGGAAAATTGGTGAAACCCAGATTTGTAACCCAAATTTCAAAAAATGGACAAACCCTTAAAAACTATGAGGTAGAGGTGCTCAATGCAGCCATTTGCTCCAAAGAAACCAACATAAAACTACAAACATTGCTGCGCGGAGCCGTGGCCCATGGCACAGCCCAAAATATCAACTATACTCAATATGCTATAGCCGGCAAAACAGGTACATGCCAAATTGGCTATGGCAATAAAAACCAAGAAGGCCCCAACTATCAAGCCTCCTTTGCCGGGTATTTTCCGGCTGAAAAACCGCTGTATTCCATCATCATTGTAATCAGCAAACCCGATGTTGCCTTAGGATACTACGGCTCTACGGTGGCTGCACCCGTGGCTGGACGCATAGCAGAGCTGCTCTACAGCTTGCACCCTCAGGAGTGGAAACAAGCCGAAACGGAAATTTTATGGAGTCATAATCAAGAAGATATAACTCCTTACCTAGAAAAACAAATCATACCCAATTTAAAAAATAAACCGATACAGCAGGTGCTCGCCTCACTTGAAAACCATGGCTATGTGGTACACCTCAATGGCGAAGGATTCATACGCGCACAGCATCCTGCCCCAGGCAGTCATTGGCCTAAAAGCAAAGCAATACACTTAAAACTAGAACCTTAATATGCCATTGCTCAAAGATATATTGTACAAAGTGCCACTGCTTGAGGTACACGGAAATACCCACATCGAGGTACAAGAAATCTGTATAGATTCACGAAAAGCACAAGCAGGTGCTGCATTTGTGGCTTTGCAAGGCACGCAAGTAGATGGGCACAACTTTATTCCAAAAGTATTGGAGCAAGGCTGCAACATAATTATAGGTGAAAAATCCCTTGACAATCTACCTAATAACACGGTGTTTATTCAAGTGCAAGATTCAGCTAAAGCACTGGGAATCATTGCCTCCAATTTTTACGGCAATCCATCGGAACACATGAAAGTAGTGGCCGTAACAGGCACCAATGGCAAGACCACCGTGGCCACACAACTCTACAATTTGCATTTGGCTATGGGTTATTCAGCCGGATTGCTGAGTACCAATAAAATAGCAATCAACCAAATAGACTATCCGGCTACCCACACCACACCTGATGCACTGAGCTTGCAGCAAAATTTAAAAAAAATGGTAGATGCAGGCGTTGAATTTTGCTTTATGGAAGCAAGCAGTCATGGCATTGTACAAGGGCGCATGGCCGGCATAGACCTAGATGGAGCCCTGTTTACCAACATTACCCACGACCACCTCGATTACCATAAAACATTTGGAAACTACATAGCTGCCAAGCAAAAACTATTTACCGATTTACCCAAAAAAGCCTTTGCACTCTACAACCTCGATGACCGCAATGGCAGCATTATGGTTCAAAATTCTAAAGCAAGCAAATACAGCTATGCTTGCAAGCAAGTAGCTGATTATCATAGTGTTTTATTGGAAAATAGCCTTACAGGACTAACACTCAAAATCAACCAAACAGAAGTACACACCTTAATCAGTGGCGCCTTTAATGCCTATAACCTTACAGCCGTGTACGCGGCAGCCCATCTATTAGGCCACGATTCCCAAGAAGTAAT
>CAYZUZ010000274.1:580-2434 GCA_964481795.1 uncultured Cryomorphaceae bacterium | reverse complement strand
CGCAAGGCATTTGAAACGTATTTGCCAGAAATTGCACAAACATTTGAAGAAGGCTTGAGCGTGCTTAATACTGAAAATGAGCAGAGTTTTATCAACAAGGTGTACCCCTCGTGCGAGAATCAAAGTGTAGATTATGGCATTATGGAAAAAGCCAATAATGTTTTTGTGATTCCCGCTGCCTTTGGATGGAGCGATTTAGGTACTTGGGGTTCGCTCAACGAACACCTCAAGCACGATGAAAACAACAATGCTGTGATGGGTAAGTACGTAAATCTTTACAATTCAAAAGACAATATCATACGTCAGAGTGGAGATAAAGTGGCCGTTATTGATAGTTTGGAGGGATATATCATCATTGATCATCAAAATGCATTGCTTATTTGTAAGCGTGAGAATGAGCAAAAAATAAAAAACTTTGTAAACGATATAAAACTTAGCGCTGGCGAGCGTTTTGTGTAGATAAGCTTTTAAAAAAATGATTAAAAATTTTTATTATTTAGTTTTAATTTCCTTTATTTCAATTGCTTGCAATGAAAGCAAAGAGGAAGTTACAACTCCAGAATTGCCGGCAGAAAGCTCCAAATCCATTCTTGATCTCAAGATTGACTCACTATCTGCATTGATTGATGCCCATCCTGATAGGGCTATTTATTATGCCGAAAGAGCCAATTTGTGGTTAGATAATAGACAGATAGGTTCGGCAGTGGCAGATGCCGACAAGGCATGGTCGCTCGATTCTACCTCCGAGAGAGTACTTTTGATACGAGGCGATGCTTATTTTATCAGAAATCAAACCCGTGTTTCGCGCGATTCATGGCTTAAATGCATAGAAATAAACCCTGAGAACATGGTTTGTAGGTTGCGTTTAGCAGAACTACTGTTGGCAGTTCAGGATTTTGAAGCATCACTTACTCAGGTAAACGAAGTACTTAAACTTGATGCCCGCAATCCCAATGCGACTTTTATGAAGGGCACCATCATACGAGATTTGTATGGCGATACCAACAGAGCGCTACAGTGGGTGCAAAAGTCTATAGAACTTAAGGAAGATTATGTGGATGCTATAGATATGATGGGTGTGTTGCTCAGTGCCAAAGGCGATCCTTTAGCAGCTTCATATTTTAGAAATGCACTCAGTTTTGCACCCAATAGACCGGATTTATATTATAAATTGGGATTGGCAGAAATGCAGCAGGGTCGTTACAATGAGGCCATAGAAGCTTACACCACGGCTACACAGCTCGATCCCAAAGATGCTGATTCTTATTTCAATATGGGGTACATACATGTTGAACTGAAAAATTTTGATATTGCAATTGAATTTTTCACACAAGCCATACAAGTGCGCGAAAATAATTTTAAAGCTTTTTATGGAAGGGGATATTGCTATGAAATGCTAGGAGATATCAGTAATGCGCAAAAAGATTATAAAGAAGCCTTGAGCATCAACCCTGATTATGACGCTGCTTTACAGTCACTTGCAAGAATGAGGTTATGAGCATCAAAGAAAATTTTACCCATTATATACACCATCTTCAAGATGAAATATGTTCTGCTCTGGAGCAGGCAGATGGTAAAGCTCTCTTTCATGAAGATGCTTGGCAAAGGCCAGGCGGTGGGGGTGGCCGAACAAGAATTATACGCGATGGGGCTGTTTTTGAAAAAGGAGGGGTTAACATATCTGTGGTGCACGGTGTGCTACCTCAAAGTATGAAAGACAGTTTTAAAACCGAATTTGAAAATTTTTATGCCTGCGGTATTTCCTTGGTAATACATCCCAAAAACCCTATGGTACCTACAGTACATGCCAATTTTAGGTATTTTGAACTCTATGATCATCAGGGTAAGGTGGCT
>CAYZUZ010000274.1:0-570 GCA_964481795.1 uncultured Cryomorphaceae bacterium | reverse complement strand
TAGAATGATTCACCAAGGAGGAAAGTATTGGTTTGGTGGAGGTGCCGACCTTACCCCTTATTATTTTTTTAGGGAGGATGTAGTACATTTTCACCAAACATTAAAGGAAGCATGCGATCAGGCACATCCTGATTTTTATGCAAAGTACAAGAACGAGTGCGATCATTATTTTTTTATAAAACACCGCAACGAAAGCAGGGGAGTAGGGGGTATCTTTTTTGATTATTGCAAAGCAAATGAGCAGTTTACCCTGGAGTTTTGGAATCAATTTGTACAAGGTGTAGGTAATGTTTTTACACAAGCATATATTCCTATTGTGTTAAAAAGAAAAGATTTGCCTTACAACGAAAAGAACTTGCTTTGGCAAGGGGTTCGCAGAGGTAGGTATGTTGAGTTTAATTTGGTGTATGATAGAGGTACACTGTTTGGACTCAAAACCCAAGGTCGAATTGAATCTATATTGATGAGCTTGCCAGCCACTGCCCGTTGGGAGTATGATTTTCAGGTAGAAGAAGGAAGTCCCGAGGCCGAAATGCTACAAGCTCTTGAGCATCAGGATTGGGTTTGATT
>CAYZUZ010000273.1:0-2435 GCA_964481795.1 uncultured Cryomorphaceae bacterium | reverse complement strand
TAAATTCTTGTACAAAACCTCAATCTTGCAATACAGCATGCTCATCATTTTTAAACACATAGAGCTGAGCAGGTTTGTGGTACACCCCTTTTTGTTTTTCAGTAAGTGGAATGAGAATATCGTCTTTCAGGATTTTTTTACGGAAATTTCGCTTGTCAAAAGTTTTGTCCATGATGATCTCGTAAAGTCGCTGTACTTGGCTCAAAGTGAACTTAGGAGGCAATAATTCAAAACCCACCTTGTGCGATTCAAATTCGAAACGCAAAGTCTCCAAGGCTTCATCAAAAATCTGATTGTGGTCAAAAGCCAAAGGCGGTACTTCATGAATGTTTTGCCAAAAAACACGTTCGGCAAAGGAGCTTGCATTTACCTCAAAATCTTCCATTTTTATTACCGCATAATAAGCCACCGTTATTACCCGTGCTTGTGGCTGCTCGCGATAAGATTGCAGCCACTCCAAATCCTTGATATCACGCACCCTGTTGGGATTACCAAAAGCATGAAACTGCCTCAAATACAAGCCATTGAGCTGCGTGAGTTCAAATAAAACTCGATTGGCTGCATCGTCCAAACTCTCATCTTGCAGCACCAAATCACCCGGCAAAGCGCTTTGTATTCGGCCGCCTATGGTTTTGGGTTTTTGCTCTATCAATAATACATTCAATTGATCATTATCAAATCCGAATACCACACAATCTACAGATACGTTCGGATTAATATTTCTTTGTGACATGCTCAGAATAAAAGGGTTCGTTTACAAAAAAAAGATTTTTATGGGCTGGGCGCAAAGTTCGTGCAAGGTTTTTTATTTACCTAATTCATTTTATTTCAAATACTTTGGCCTATAATTGATAAAAATCATGGAGTCAAATATAAAAAGAAAAGCTTAAAGTGTACTTTTTACACTAAGTTTGCCTTAAATATTTCAAACCATTTTTCTCTTATTTAGAGCTAAAAGTACAATGAAAACACCCAATCACATAGGAGTATTAACCTCTGGTGGCGACTCACCCGGCATGAATGCAGCCATACGCGCAGTGGTGCGCAGCGCTGTTTTTTATGGTAAAAAAATCAGTGGTATTCAGCGTGGATACGAGGGTTTTATTGATGGCGATATCGTAGAGCTCAACTCCAAATCGGTACGTCATATACTCAACCAAGGAGGTACTTTCTTGAAATCGGCCCGCAGCGAGCGCTTTCGCACGGCTGAGGGGCGCAAGCAAGCCTACGAGCGTATGCAAAATGCAGGTATCGATGGTTTGGTAGTAATAGGTGGTAATGGCAGCTTTACGGGTGCTCTTATTTTTAGCGATGAATATAAAGTGCCTGTAATGGGCATACCGGGTACCATCGACAATGATCTGTACGGCACCGATTTTACAGTGGGCTACGACACCGCCACCAATACCGTAATTGAATGTGTAGATAAGATTCGCGATACCGCCAGTTCGCACAACCGCTTGTTTTTTGTAGAGGTAATGGGGCGCGATACGGGCTTTATAGCCTTGCGAAGTGCCATAGCCAGTGGTGCCTTGGGGGTCATACTTCCTGAAAAAGAATATACCTATCAAGATTTGTATGATACCATAGATAAAGCTGCTGCCAACAAAAAAATATCCAATACCTTTATCGTAGCCGAGGGTAATAAACTAGGTAGTGTATTTCAGATAGCAGAAAATGTGAAGGCAAAATTTCCTCACATCGACACCAAAGTGACTACCTTAGGCCACTTGCAAAGAGGCGGAAGCCCAAGTTGTTACGACAGGGTTTTGGCCTCCAAACTAGGCGTAGCCGCGGTAGAGGGCATGCTGATTGGTCGCAACAAAGCCATGGCAGGAGTGATGAATCAGCAGGTTATATACACACCTTTTGACGAGGCCATCAGCCGCCACAGCAGCATCAATTCAGAGTTAATTCGCATCAATCAAATATTAACCATATAAATTTTAAAATTCAATCAAAATGAAAACCATTAAAGTTGCCATCAACGGATTCGGTCGTATAGGTCGTTTATCCTTTAGAAATTTAATAGAAAATCCTCAAGTAGAGGTGGTAGGTATCAATGACTTGACCAGCCCAGCTACCTTGGCCCATTTACTGAAATACGATTCTATACACGGACGTTTTGCCCATCCAGTAGAATTGGTAGAAGGTGGAATCAAAGTAAACGGAAAAGAAATTAAAATGTATGCACAGCGCGATCCAGAGCAATTGCCTTGGGGCGCATTAGGGGTAGATATCGTAGTAGAATCAACGGGTGTATTTCGCGATCGTGCAGGTATGGGCAAGCACATTACCGCAGGTGCCAAAAAAGTAATACTCACCGCTCCCGCTGAAGGTGATGTACCGATGTATGTATTGGGTGTAAACGAAGACAAACTTACAGCGGCAGAAGATATCATCTCCAATGCCTCATGTACCACCAACTGCTTGGC
>CAYZUZ010000272.1:0-2443 GCA_964481795.1 uncultured Cryomorphaceae bacterium | reverse complement strand
CCTGAATCAGATGTAATAGAAATACATAATTTTGATGGTGGTTACTGCGGAGTATCTCAAGTAGAAGACGATAAGTATTGTTTGTGTTATTTGGTCAAGGCCGAAAAGGTGAAACCCTATAAATCAGATTTTGAAGCATTTGAGAGAGAAATAATGTCTAAAAATCCTCTGTTAGCCAAACGATTAAGTGCACAAAAACTCACAGCCGGTGTAATTACTTCTCGATTTGATTTTGGCGTATTCCAAGAGGATACCCAAGCAATAATCAGACTGGGCGACTCAGCAGGTTTTATTCCGCCTATTACAGGCAATGGAATGAGTTTGGCCTTTAGAGCAGCACAAGAGCATTACCCAATAATTGAGCATTTTTTGCAAGGCGATAAGTCGTTCAACGATTTGCTGCGATTCAACAACACCTATATTAAATCCTATTTAAAAGCAAGGGTACAAAAAGGTGTTTTCTTGCAAAACATACTTTTTTTGAATAATTCTCTGCTTCAAAGTGCATTGATTCGCTTGTTTAAATTTTCTCCTTTTATTATGAAAAAACTTACGCAACAAGCCATCGGTAAACCTTTTTAATTGATTACTTTCGGATAATCTATAGGAACATTTTTGGTAGTTCGTGTTAACCTTTCTTAATATTGAACTTTCAATTAATTAATATTTGCAATGAAAAGAATAATACTGTTACTTTCACTACTTACCGTGTTTGTATTTCGATTAGGTGCGGTTGAGGGCATGTGGATACCTCTGTTTTTGAGTCAGTTGAATGAATCGGAAATGAAAAGTTTAGGCATGCAAATTTCTGCGGAGGACATTTACAGCGCCAATAAATCAAGCCTAAAAGATGCTATTGTTCAGTTTGGAGGAGGCTGCACGGGCGAAATTATCTCCAAAAAAGGCCTTTTGCTCACCAATCATCACTGCGGTTACGGACAAATACAATCGCATTCCAGCCTTAAAAACGACTATCTCAAAAATGGATTTTGGGCAATGAGCGCCAGCGATGAATTGCGCAATCCTGGACTTACAGCTATGTTTGTTCGTGGTATTCAAGAGGTTACCAATGAGGTATTGCAGGGCATCTCGCCTACAGCCACTGGCAGTGAGCGCGAAGAGTTGATAGCCGCCAACATCAAAAAAATCATAGCAAAACACAAAGAAACTACGGGCTATGAGGTATTTATAAGAGCCTTTTACTATGGCAATCAATTTTTACTTTTTGAAACAGAAACCTTCAAAGATGTGCGTCTTGTAGGTGCACCCCCCTCATCTATAGGTAAATACGGGTCTGATACCGACAATTGGGTTTGGCCTCGTCACACAGGCGATTTTGCGCTCTTTAGGGTGTACGCCAATAAAGAAAACAAACCGGCTCAACCCTCCGACGACAATATACCTTATACACCCGCACAAGCACTTAAGGTTTCAACACAAGGCGTAAAACCTGGAGATTTCACTATGGTTTTTGGGTTTCCTGGCCGAACAACGCAATACCTTCCCTCCAACGAAGTTCAAAACGTAATAAAAACATACAACCCAGCAAATATCAACATACGCCAAAATTTACTCAATATTCTCGATAAAAGAATGCGTGCCAATGATGAGGTGCGCATCAAGTATGCTGCAAAATATGCCCGTATTGCCAATGCTTGGAAAAAATGGATCGGTGAAAATGAAGGAATCATAGAAACCAAAGGCGTAGATAAAAAAGTGAAATTGGAAGCTGATTTTATACAAAGAGTAGGGGAGGGCAGTGATGCGCATCAGAATTTACTTGCCCTTATGACAGAATACGACAACCGAATTCCTTACATGAAGGCGCGCAATCATTATATCGAAATCGCCCTACAAGGAATAGAACTCTTGCGCTCTTACCGCATGTTTATACCTGCCGATACCCTCAATAAAAAAGATCTAATGGAGCTTATAGTTAAAAATAAAGAGCTTTGGGCTACTTCACTTTCTGGTTTTACAAAAGATTTTGAACCCATGGCCGATAAGGAAGCCTTTGGTGTTTTAATGCCCATTTATCTCTCCGGCATGAACAATGAACAAAAACCTAAAGCACTATTGCCTCTTGAAAAATCGCTTAAGAAAGCTACAGCTCAACAGGTTGCCAATCAATATTATGGCAAATCTATCTTACTGAAAAATTTGAAAGATATGGCGAATTTTAGCGATAAAGATTGGATGAGATTTTTCAAACAATTGAAAAAAGATCCCATGTATCAATTGGCTTTGGGGCTCCATACCGATTATTTTCAAAATATTCAACCTCAATTAATGGATATAGAAGCTAAAATCAATCTTTTGCAGGCTCAATACATGAAAGACCTTATTGTGGCTTTTCCTGAGAAAAGATTGTATGCCGATGCCAATTCAACACTTCGTGTATCATACGGTCAAGTAGAAGGCTTTGCCCCCCGCGATGGAATGA
>CAYZUZ010000271.1:0-2446 GCA_964481795.1 uncultured Cryomorphaceae bacterium | reverse complement strand
TTTTATTAAATGGCACTTTAGAAAAAGGCTCAGATACTTATAAACTAGATATTACTTCTTTAAACAAAGGACTTTATATTTTGAACATTGAAAATCAAATCAATAAAAAGTTTCTGAAAATGTAAGCTATATGAATGAGCCGATAATTATTTGGCAATTCATTAAACCGTAATGACCCGGTTTATTATAAAAGAAAGCCCTGCCATATTGTCACCACCCCAAAGCTAAAGTGTATATTTGCACAAAATTTTTCAATTACAATGGGATTGCATCACGGAGAAAAAGTAATGGACGAAGCCAAGCAGGGTGAAGCCTTGGTATTGGAAGGCAGTGGCGACAAAAAGCTTTATATTGAAAGCTATGGCTGCCAAATGAATTTTTCTGACAGCGAAATAGTGGCCTCTATCATGGGGCAGGCAGGGTACGAAACCACACGAAACCTCGAAGAGGCCGATTTGGTATTGCTCAACACTTGCTCTATTCGCGAAAAAGCTGAACAAACCGTACGCAATCGACTTACGCACTTTAACCACACCAAAAGACAAAATCCCAACCTGAAAATTGGTGTATTGGGCTGCATGGCCGAGAGGGTGAAAGAAAAACTCCTAGACGAAGAAAAACTTGTAGATATAGTAGTAGGCCCAGATGCCTACCGCGACTTGCCCAACTTGGTAAAAGAGGTAGAAGATGGGCGCAAGGCTGTAAATGTTATTTTATCAAAAGAAGAAACCTATGGCGACTTAAGTCCTGTGCGATTGGGCGGCAATGGTGTTACGGCTTTTATCTCCATTACCCGCGGTTGTGATAATATGTGTACTTTTTGTGTAGTGCCGTTTACCCGCGGACGCGAGCGCAGTCGCGACCCAGAAACCATTGTAGAAGAAGCCATAGACCTTTTCAATAAAGGCTACCGCGAAATCACATTATTGGGTCAAAATGTAGATTCGTACCTGTGGTATGGCGGAGGTTTGAAAAAAGATTTTGTGAAGCAAAGCGATATTGTAAAAGCCAGTGCTGTGCACTTCAGCGATTTATTGGCCCGAGTAGCCGAGGCTGTGCCAAGTATGCGCATTCGCTTTAGCACCAGCAACCCACAAGATATGAGCGATGATGTGCTGCACACCATAGCCAAGTACGACAATATTTGCAAGTACATACACTTACCCGTACAAAGCGGAAGCAGCCGCGTATTGAAACTGATGAATCGCGGTCACAACCGCGAGGAGTATTTTGCCTTGATAGATCGCATTCGCAAAATCATACCCCATTGTGGTTTGTCGCAAGACATGATTGCAGGCTTCCCTACCGAAACTGAAGAAGACCACCAAGATACCCTGAGCCTGATGGATTATGTAAAGTATGACTTTGGCTTTATGTTTAAGTACTCCGAAAGGCCAGGTACCTATGCCGGCAGAAACATGGAAGATGATATACCTGAAGAAGTAAAATCGCGCAGACTTACCGAAATCATCAATCTACAACAGCAGCACTCAGCCTACAGAGCGCAACAATACATAGGACAAATAGTAGAAGTGTTGGTAGAAGGAGAGTCGAAAAAATCAGATCAACAATGGTATGGTCGCAATACCCAAAACACGGTATGCGTTTTCCCAAAGAAACACCACAAACCCGGTGATTTTGTGCGCGTAAAAATCAACTCATGCACCTCAACCACTTTAAAAGGAGAATCGATAGATGAGTAAATCCATTTTTAAAACCCTGCTTTTTTCAAGTCTTTTCCTATGGCAAATACCCTTGCACGCTCAAGTAGAACGCAACGGTCGCTGGGAAGATGACAAGCTCACCTTCATCGTATTAAATGAAGAGATAAAACGAAGAGGCACTTTAGAAATCTGTATAGCCAACAGCGAAAATGAAACCTGCATTGGCAACCTGATGACCGCTTTTGAAGTGCGTGTTTTTGATGCGCAAAACAAAGAGATTTGGAACTCGCTGTGGACAGGCACCAACATGAAGATAAAAATGAAAAACAAGTTGCCTACAGCCCGATACATTACTATTACAGCCCGTATGCCTTATGTGGTAAACAAACTCACCACCACGCGCATATATCAAACCAAACCCATGGAAATCAAATACACGCTGCAATGAGTGGATTTCAAGATTTAAAACTTCGCTTTGGCATAGTGGGCAATGCTCCAGCCTTGGAGCGGGCTTTGAACAAAGCAGCCCAAGTAGCCAATACCGACATCAGCGTACTGGTAACAGGCGAAAGCGGTGTAGGTAAAGAGAATATCCCCAAAATCATACACCACCTATCGCATCGCAAGCACAAGCCTTATATAGCGGTAAACTGTGGTGCTATACCCGAGGGAACCATTGACAGTGAACTCTTTGGCCATGAAAAAGGAGCTTTTACAGGAGCCACAGGTACCCGCAAAGGGTACTTTGAAGAGGCCGATGGAGGTACCATTTTCTTAGATGA
>CAYZUZ010000270.1:0-2448 GCA_964481795.1 uncultured Cryomorphaceae bacterium | reverse complement strand
GTATTGTCGAGATATTGCTCGCCTACGTATCTGTTTACAAACGATAATCTGAGATTTTTGATGGGCTTGTAGGTAATCTCCATGCTGTGTATCTGATTGGGCGATAGGGTAGTAGGTGTGTTACCTAAATTGATGGCCTCGCCTGATTCATCTTCAATAAAAAAGTCGATATTCCTATTTTGTGAAAGCGATGAGGCCAATCGTGCTTCCCATTTTTTATAATTTATTGCAGCGCTTACTTCAAATCCTGCTCGGTAGCTTCTGCCTACATTTTCGCGCAAAAAGAAACCCACATCCGTTACTTCGCCACTGAGTACTAGCTGGTTGTAATAATCCATATAAAAGGCGTTGGCTTCTATCGAAATATATTTTTGTTTGAATCGATACCCCAATTCATAGTCGATGAGTCTTTCAGCTTCTGGTAGGGTTTCATTTTCTAAATAATCTCTGCGGGTAGGCTCTCTGTGTGCTACGGCTACGCTGGCGTAAGTGCTGCTGTTGTTGTTCCATTTATAGTTGAAGCCTGCTTTTGGATTAAGGAAGTTGAGTTCATCATTGATTTCAATATTCCTTAAACTGCGGTCGTCGCCTGCACCTGTGTATTTCACATAGCGGTATTGCAGGTCGCCAAATAGAGTCAGGCTTTCACGGGCTTTGTATTCTGCTTTTACAAATTGACTCAGGTCAATTTTCTGTGCATCGTTGAAATAAAAATTATGCACATCGCCCTCAGCTAATCCTATCTCTGACCAAATGATTTCACCAAAATGATCGCCTATGTAAGTGGAGGCTGCACCCCCAACGGTTACCAACCATTTTTGGGTTGAGTACGCCAAACTGTAGGTTCCTACGTACAGGTCATTGTCGAGCCACAATCTGCGTATCATATCAGAGCTTTTGCTGGTATCAGTGCCTACTATTACATCGGGCAATCGAACTCTGCTGAACTCTTGATCTTGACGGTATTGCTCGTAGTATCCGGCTCCTTTGGTATAGTTGCCAGAAATATTGAGTCTTAAATTATTGCTAAAGGCATGGCCAAAGTGCAGCTGAATGTGATGCTGACTGTAATTATCCACTTCATTGTTGTGGTAACCTATTACTTCCCAATTGTCGTTGTACAAGGCACCCGAGGAGTTAAAGGTTCTTTTGCTTGCCATGGTTTCGGCATCTACACCATTCCATGCTTGATAAGTAACCTCTCTACCGCCAAATGCGGTGACCTTAAAGCTGCTTTTATTGCCTACATAATTGAGGTTGAACATGTAAGATTGAAGGTCGGAACGGGCTCTGTCTAAGTATCCATCTGAGGTGATTTGCGATAGTCGTCCATCTATGCTCCAGTGTTTGCCCAACAGTCCGGTTCCAAATTTTCCTGTATACCGCTGGGTATTAAAACTTCCAGCACCAAGAATAAATTCAGCAAAAGGATCTTTCTGTACCCGATCGGTTTCCAAATTGATGGAGGCACCAAAAGCACCGGGCCCATTGGTAGAGCTACCCACACCGCGTTGTACCTGCATACTTTGGGTAGAGGAAAGTAAATCGGGCATATTGACCCAAAAAACCCCCTGACTTTCAGCATCATTGATGGGTATTCCATTTACCGTTACATTGATTCGTGTGATATCTGATCCGCGAATGCGCAATCCTGTGTATCCTATGCCTGCACCTGCATCCGAAAAAGTAACTACTCCTGGGGTGTTTTCTAGTATCATAGGAATATCTCTACCATCGTTGAGTCGCATCAACTCCTCTTTTTTGATATTGGTTTGGGCAAAGGGAGCTTCTTCACTTGCGCGCAACGCATTGATATTTACGGGTTGCAATTGCATGTAATAGCGATTGAGCAAGATTACAAATGATTGATCGACATCGGCAGCTGTAAGGCTGATAAACGTGTTTTTCACTTCATAATCGTCGGCAATTATTGTAATAGCTTGCTGTATAGAGCCCGTAATGGGTAAGCAAATTTGCCCTTTTTCATCGCTCTTAAAGCTTTGCTCTTTGTCTTTTAAAAAGACAGTAGCATGGGTGACAGGTTCTTGATTTTCGGCATTGATGAGGTAGCCACACCTTTCATTTTGGCCCAAAGCAGTGGCACTTAATGCTACACTCAAAAGACCCGCAAGCAATTGTTTCATGATAAATTTAAAAAATTATCACGAATAAAAGGGGCAATTACTCGTACGGTTAATAATAAAAAATAAAAAATAGAAAACTTCTATACTTCTCCCTTGGCAGCATTACCTGCCCAGGTTCTATGGGTATAATCTCAGCTATGGTTTATTGAATTTTCCGGACAATTCAACGCCAAAGCACCCCTTTGAGATGGCTGTAAATGTACAAGGGGCTTTTTGATTGGGCAATAAAAAAATCCTCGACTACTAAGTGAGGCCACTGAAAAAGTCCATTAAGGTTTAGTGGAAAAAGTTAAAAAAAAAGGAG
>CAYZUZ010000269.1:0-2450 GCA_964481795.1 uncultured Cryomorphaceae bacterium | reverse complement strand
GGTACCTCATGATATTTTACCCACATATAGCCGCGCTTTTCGGCAAGTTCCATTTCTTCGGGCGTTAATCTTTTTAAACCATAAAAGGGAATATTTACCACCCTACCTATGGGATTGCGATACACCTTGCCGTAGGCTGTAAGTTGCTCTAAATAAACATCGTTGCTTTGAATGCTATTCATGGTGAGTAATTTGATGCTCTGCTCAAAGCTTTCATCAGGATGCACGTATTTGCTGGGCAATATCCAAGCGTTTTTAAAAGGATCTTCTCGTTTTCTTTGAATCAATACCCGCAAGTCTTCCAAATCAAAACCAAATAAAACCAAACTATTGGCTAAAGCTACTTGAAAATAGTGGGGTCTGTTTTCTGGAGTGATGATGCTGTCTACTACTGTCATTTCTTTAATTCCATAATTTAGTTGCAAAGGTAAAAAAAATTTAGTTCATATCGCCCCGAAAGTATTTGCTGTAGATTGCACAGCGGTTTTGACTTACTTTTGTGATTTACTAGCAAAAATATGGATAAAAAAGCATATGATACTGTAAGACAGGCTTTTACTGAATATTTGGAAAAAAATGGACAGCGAAAAACGCCCGAGCGCTATGCAATATTGGAAGATATTTACCTGCAAGACGATCACTTCGATGTGGAATCGCTCTACATTAGAATGAAAAATAAAAACTACCGCGTGAGCAGGGCTACTTTATACAACACCATTGATTTATTGCTAGATTGTAAACTCGTTAGGAAACATCAATTTGGACAGAGTCAAAGTTTTTATGAAAAATCCTTTTTCAATAAACAACACGACCACCTCATCACCTTGGATACCAATGAAATAATGGAATTTTGCGATCCGCGTATTCAAGGAATTAAAGATACCATTGAGGAGATTTTTAACGTTAAAATTACCAGTCATTCCTTGTATTTTTATGGATATAGAAATGAACCAGAACAAGTAAAAAAGTCTTCGGATAAGAAAGATAAAATAGAAGAAGCATTGTAATTTAAAAAAACCAAAACCAAACAGTTTAATCAAAAATATTTATGGCAGTTGATGTATTATTAGGCTTACAGTGGGGCGACGAAGGAAAAGGCAAAATTGTAGATGTACTTACGCAAGGATACGATATAATAGCACGTTTTCAGGGCGGCCCAAATGCGGGTCATACTCTTGAATTTGAGGGGATAAAACACGTTTTGCACACCATTCCATCGGGGGTGTTTCATACCAATGCAGTGAATGTAGTGGGCAATGGAGTGGTCATAGACCCGGTTGTTTTTTTAAAAGAAATGGATGCCTTAGCCAAAATAGACTCCTCTGCTCGTGAGCGTATTAAAATCTCACGAAAAGCACACTTAATTTTACCTACGCACAAGCTTTTGGATGCCGCCTCTGAGGCTGCCAAGGGCAAAAATAAAATAGGCTCTACCCTCAAAGGAATAGGACCTACTTATATGGATAAAACCGGAAGAAATGGTATGAGGGTAGGGGATATCGAACAACCTTATTTTGCTGAACGCTACCAAGCCTTGGTCGATAAACACAAGCAATTATTGGGCAATTATAATTTTGATATCAGTGAGTTAGCCGGTTTAGAAGCCACATGGATGGAAGCCATTGAGCGATTTAAAAATTTAGAACTGATTGATAGTGAGCATTATTTGCACCAAGCCATCAAAGCCAATAAAAATATATTAGCGGAGGGCGCCCAAGGCTCATTGCTCGACATTGATTTTGGCTCTTATCCTTTTGTTACCTCATCCAATACCACGGCCTCAGGCGCCTGCACAGGTTTGGGTATTGCACCCAATCAAATAAAAAATGTATTGGGCATTTTTAAAGCCTATTGTACCCGAGTGGGCAGTGGTCCTTTTCCTACCGAATTGTTTGACGAAACCGGAGAGGCCATACGCAAAGAAGGAAACGAATATGGCTCTACCACAGGCAGATCGCGCAGATGTGGCTGGCTCGACTTACCAGCACTCAAATACGCTATCGCCATCAATGGTGTTACGGAGTTGATCATGATGAAGGCAGATGTATTGAGTATTTTTGATACCATACAAGTGGCCACACATTATTTGTACAAAGGAGAAAAAATAGACCACTTACCCTTTCAAATTGAGGAAAAATTCCTTACGCCTGTATATCAACCCTTAAAGGGATGGAATACCGATTTGACTCAGCTCAACGATTGGAATAAAGCCCCACAAGAATTGAAAGATTATGTAAGCTACCTAGAGCAAGAATTGGGAGTGCGCATCAGCGTAGTTTCCGTAGGCCCTGATAGGAAGCAAACCCTGAGATTAAATTAAAATTACAGCTATGCGCCTCTGGGTCAAAATGCTGATTTTTAATTGTTTGTTTTTTAATATGGGGCTGTTTGTACAAGCGCAGCAAGATAAAGCGATACCCAAAAAAAGCATCAAAATTAAAAGTACCGAT
>CAYZUZ010000268.1:0-2456 GCA_964481795.1 uncultured Cryomorphaceae bacterium | reverse complement strand
GATTTAACCTCAGCTAGTGGCAATATGATCAAAGTAGTAGGCTGGTACGACAACGAAGCCGGATATTCTGCTCGTATTGCAGATTTAGTTGTTTATTTTGCAAAAATTTCCAACCTTATCTAAAATAATGATATACATAGCAGAAAGCGGCTCCACCAAGTGCGACTCGGTATTGCTCGACAACCAAGGCAACATAGTAGAACAGTTTAGTCACATGGGATTCAATCCCTACTTCCACAGCTCTGAGCTGGTATTCCGCAAGCTCAATGAGATTGAGGTACTGCGCAGGAGGGGCTATGAAGTGAAAAAAGCTTATTTCTATGGAGCCGGCTGCTCTGCTCCTCACCTTACGGATATCATAGCCAAGGGTTTGGCTAAGATTTTTACCAATGCCAAAATCATTGTAGACCACGACTTGCTCGCTGCCGCTTATTCTACTTATCAAGGTGAGCCTGAAATAGCTTGTATAGTGGGTACGGGTAGTAACTCTTGCTTTTTTGATGGTAAAAACTACTACGAGGAGGTGCCTGCACTGGCCTACGTACTTGGCGACGAAGGCAGTGCGAGCTACCTAGGCAAAAAGCTTTTAGCAGGGTATCTTTACAAGCAATTGCCCAAACACATAGCCGAGGATTTTTACAATACCTATAAGCTAGATAAAAACGACATCATCACTAAGGTGTACAATGAACCCAATGCCAATGTGTTTCTGGCCAATTTTAGTCAGTTTATAGGCAAGCATAAAGACGAAGAATACTTCAAAAAAATGACCTACGAAGGATTCAAGGTTTTCTTAGAAACCCACGTTTTGTGCTTTAAAGAAGCGAGAGAAGTGCAAGTGAATTTTGTGGGCTCCGTAGCTTACCATTTTCAAGAGCAACTCTATCAGGCAGGTAAAGATCTAGGATTGAACCTAGGTAGCATCCTACGCAAACCCCTTCAAGGACTTATTGACTTTCATATCAAGCACTTAGGCATCTTGGAAACCGCGAAGAAAAATTATTAATTGTGAATTGTGAATTGTGAATTGTGAATTAGCTTGTTCTCCTAAGGAGGATGAATTATTAATGGTCAATTTTAAACTCAACACTCGGTACTACTAACTATCAAACTAGGAACTATCAAACTAGGAACTATCTAACTAAACTAAAATGAAAATAGCCGTAATAGCACATGATAAAATGAAGCCCGTTCTGTTCAATTTTTTGAAAGAGCGTTCTGCTTGGCTTTGGGGTAAAGAGGTAGTAGCTACCGGTCGTACAGCCGAAAGTCTTGATGGTCCTGAGGTAAGCGTGGAAGTCATTCACCTGAAAAAAGGCGAAAGTGGAGGTTATTTGGAAATCACAGAAATGATAGTTCGCAAAGAAATTGCTATGGTGCTATTCTTCCGCGACCCAAGCATCAACCAAAGCTATCATGCAGATATACAAGCACTACTAGATGCCTGCGACACACACCTCATACCCTTAGCCACCAATCCAGCAGCCGCTGAGCTGCTTATTTTAGGGCAAATAAAAAAAGGCGGAGCGGTTATTTAATTGTGAATTGTGAATTTTAGGAAAAACTTTTTAAAATCTCAACAAAACAGAATCACATTCAGTACACATATAACTAGTTCTCGGCACTCAGTACACGGTACTCAGTAATACAAACTATCTAACTAAAAAAAAATGTCAACCTACACAACCTTCCTGTTCGATTTAGATGGCGTGCTGTGCGATACAGCCAAATTTCACTACATGGCATGGCGACGCATGGCCCAAGAGTTTGGCTATGATTTTAGTGAAGAAAAAAACGAAGAACTCAAGGGCGTAGGGCGCATGGAGAGTCTCAACAAAATACTTTCTTGGGCAGGGGTAGAGAAAAGCGCAGAAGAAAAAGAGCGTTTGGCCCAGCAAAAAAATGAGTGGTATATTGAATATATTCAACACATAGACCACAACGAATTACTGCCCGGAGTAAAAGATTTTTTGATCAAAACCCAAGAGGCGGGCATCAAAATAGGATTGGGCTCAGCCAGCAGAAATGCCATACCCATACTAGAAAAATTAGGCATCATCAAGTATTTTGAAGCCCTGATCGATGGCAACAAGGCTCCCAAAAGCAAACCCGACCCCCAAGTATTTTTGCTCGGTGCCCAAGAAACCCAAACCCCACCCGAACAATGCGTGGTATTTGAAGACTCCCTAGCAGGAATAGAAGCCGCCAAAACAGCCGGAATGGCCACTGTAGGCGTAGGACATATGTTGCCCAAAGACGTAGCCGATTTTCACGTGGGAGGCTTGGAGTTTATTACGCCCATGATTATTGTGGAAGAGTTGGAGGGGAGGAATGGTTAATTATTAATTATTAATGATTAATGATTAATTGTGAATTGTCAAATATCCATTCTTCGTGTTCCAAAAAATATAAACTCACAACTAGTTTAGATGGTTTAGATGATTTAGGTGGTTTAG
>CAYZUZ010000267.1:0-2457 GCA_964481795.1 uncultured Cryomorphaceae bacterium | reverse complement strand
GAGGTAGAGTATGTGAACCAACAGCCTGATATTCAGATGATTTTTGTGCATTTAGGAGCAGATTTTTTGCTTCGCGATGTGTATCTAAAACATCGGGGTATCACTTGGTTGCCCTTGCGAAATTTCGAGCCTTTTACAGGCGAATTATGTGCTACGCATATTGCAGGTCCTTTGTGTTTTGCTAAGGATTTTTTGGCACATCACCAAAGCTTGCCTGCCTTAAAATCAGGCGACGGACTTTTGATGTTGCATACAGGTTCCAATGCTTACGCCTTGTGGTCGCGCCACACCAGTAGAACCATTCCTGCTATGTATGGCGTTGATTATCAAAATAAAAAAATAGAGCTACTGAGCGAGAGGTTCAATCCTTTTTTGTAAAAACACAAAAATCCTAGACATTAAGCATCGCACACCATCTGATAGGTATCGTGTGTAATTTGCTGCATGAGGAGTTCCTTGTTCTGCAGCAAACCGTTTTTCGATTCTTCGGTATAATGCCTTATCGTATATAAGCTTTTGTTTTCAGCATATTCTACCTCAAAATCGGCTTGTAAAGCTTCCAAAATCAAGGGAAGGTTTACTACATCGTGGTTGATACAAAAGCTGGAACTGATGGCCGAACTCTGAGTCATATTCACACGAACCCCATAGCGGTGGAATATGCTGTAAATCTTACTCAAATGCTCTTCTACAATAAAGGCCAAGTCACGGGTTTGAATTCTGATAAGTACCTGATTGGTTTTCAAAATAAAACAAGGCAATTGAGGTTCCATGTTGCCCTCCAACGATTGGATGGAAGTGCCTGAATTCTGTGGGTTTAAAAAAGATTTTACCCTCAGAGGAATGCCTTTTTGCTGTAAGGGTTGTATGGTTTTTGGGTGAATGACACTGGCTCCATAATAAGCAAGCTCTATAGCCTCGCGGTAATTGAGCAGGTGTATTAACTCTGTGTTTTCGAATACCTTGGGGTCGCCATTGAGCACACCGGGCACGTCTTTCCATATCACCACTTCCTCAGCATCGAGTACATAAGCACATACTGAGGCGGTATAATCTGATCCTTCACGACCCAAAGTGGTGGCGTTGTAATTGTCGTCAGAGCCTATAAAACCTTGGATGATATATCGTCCCTTTTTGTTTTTAACAGCCTGATTGAGCAATATTTGGGTAAAATTCCAATTAATACGGGCAAAGCGATAATTTTGATCAGTTTTGATCACCTTGCGGGCATCGAGGTAGGTGGTGTCCAATCCCAAATCATTGAGGTAATAGGCGATAATTTTGGTAGAAAGAATTTCGCCATAGCTTACAATGCGGTCGTAAGTAAGGTTGTAATCAGGGTCGGGTTTGCTCATGCCTATGAGTCGCAATTGCTGAAAAACATGGGCAAGTTCTTCATACACGAGGTGTTCTTTGGAGGGGAATAGTTCTTCTAAAATACTCAGATGATACTCTTGTATGCGTTTTATAATACCTTCATGATCGTCCAATCCTTTGAAATGACTGTGCACCAATTCTTCTAAAGCATTGGTGGTTTTGCCCATAGCCGAAACTACAATGCACAAGCCATCATTTTGAAATAAGTCAATAATTTTTGCCACATTGCGCACGCCTTGCGCATCTTTAACGGAGGCACCTCCGAATTTGAAAATTTTCATGATGAAATGAAAAATAATTTTTAAATAAAGTTTGCAAAGTAACATCAACTTTTTGAGTGGTACGCCATTTAATGGCTAATTTTACCTCCTATGCCACATATACTTTCTACCAAAACCCTTAGAGATAAAGAGCTCAATTTGCTACAAGCCAAAGGATACACTTGTGAGGTGGTTGAGCCATTTACAATAGAATATGAAGCCGTTTCATTAACTGGGTTCAGTCAGGTAGAATTGTGTGTAGCCACAAGCCGTCATGCCTTGATAGCTCTTACTCAAAATCAAGAGGTATTTACGGCTGCACAAAAGCTGCCTTGGGCATGCATAGCTCCAAGCACTGCCGATTATGCTGAGGCTCTTGGTATTAATGTGGTCATTAGAGCATTTCAGGCAAAAAATTTAGCAAGAAAAATCATTGCAAAGGCCCAGGGTAAAGTCCTACACCTGAAAGGCAACGACTCTTTGGATGTTATTGAAAAAGAACTCCATGATGCAGGCCTAGAGATTAAAACCCAAGTGGTGTATCGCAAAATTCCTAATCGGGAAATTGTGCTTGAAAAACCTTTGGATGCTGTTTTGGTATTTTCGCCCAATTCTTTAAGTGTGTTGCAAGAGGTTTTGAATCTATCTCCGGAAATTCCCTTGTATTGCATAGGGCCTACCACGGCATATAGAGCCATTGAGTTGGGTTTTGTAAACATTTTTTACCCTGCCAAACCCGATATAAGGAAACTGATAAAACTCTTGAAATAAAGTAAAAAGACTTCTAGAATTTTTTAACCCAAGCTTCGGCATTTACCTC
>CAYZUZ010000266.1:0-2459 GCA_964481795.1 uncultured Cryomorphaceae bacterium | reverse complement strand
GACCCCAATTCTAAATACACCAATTTGGTTTTAAACTTTGAAACAAATGTTGATTACTTACTTTACAACAAGGCGGTAACAGCGTATGAAGAGCAAAAATTGGCAAAAATTGGTTTGCCCTCAGTAGTGGTTGCCGCCTCGGTGGGTTCCGCTTTGTATTTTTTTTACACAGCCAAAACCTCTAGAGATTTAGCGCAAGAGGCTTATACCCGTTGGCTAGGAGGTAATCTGAACGAAAAAGATAATTTGATGCGAAATTATAAAAGGTATGAGGCTGACTTTAACAGGCAAAGGGTTTATAATTACTTATCATGGGCTGTAGCTGGAGTAGGCACATACTATCTTTATAAGGGCATCAGGTGGTATACAAAAAATAATGGACCTGAATTTAAAAAGAAGGCAGCACCTTTTGAGAATCTCAGTATGGACTATCAACAGGTACAAGGGCAAGGAGTAGCTACTTTTGGATTAACTTTTCAATTGGATAAAAGATGAGAATTTTCGTAATACTGTTGGTTTTTTTAAGTTCATGTGTGGGCGGAGGGCTGCGAAAAAACGACTTAACAGCCCATTTTTTTGATTCACTTTTTTATGAGTCAGGTAGTTTTGAAGAAATTGAATTAGAAATTGTAAATGTGCAAGTAAATAGTAGGTTCAATGGAATCGATTCACTTTGCAGATATAATGTGTCTTTTAAGTTATTGGACGATTATCGAAGCAACTTAAATGGACTAGGAGCCTATGTTTTTGAATTTGAAATTCGCGAAGATGCGTTTCAAGAGCCTACCCGATACCCCAATGTAGAAGAGCCTAAAACATTTGAAATCAATCACAAAGAAATTAAGTGCGGCAATGGTTTTGAATATTTTTATAAAATATATGTTCGTTCGCGAGCTACCGGAAATTTGGTGCATATCAGCAGCGAAAAAACCTTTACCTTTACACCTTAAAATTGAATGCATTAAAAATTGTAATCACATGAAAATAAGCAATATGGATTATATTCCTGGAGCCGAAATAGAAGAAAGTTTGGGCTTAGTAAGAGGCAGTACCGTAAGGGCGCGAAATATTGCAAACGATTTTTTCGCTGGATTAAAAAATATAGTAGGTGGTGAAATATCTGATTACACCAAGCTGATGACCGACGCCCGCGAACAGGCACTGTCGCGTATGATAAAAGACGCACAAAGCCTCAATGCCGACGCAGTAATCAATGTGCGATTTACGACCTCGCAAGTGATGCAAGGAGCAGCTGAAATATTAGCCTATGGAACGGCTGTAAAACTTAAATAAGATGGCAGCTGTTCTCGTGTTTTTCTATGGGCTTGGTTTTCTTGTTGCAGGTATATTGCTGGTTTATTTTATAATAAAAAGATACCAAGACCGCAAGAATGAAGACTTTGAAAAACGCGACTATTAAAAGCTCAAAAAACAGTATATTTTTATAAAAAAAGAAATTAAACACATGTTGAATTTTTTCACACGCAAAAAAGAAAATCAAGATCATTTATTGGCTGAATTTGGCAAGAAAAGCAAAAGAGCCCAGTTTCATTCTCTTAAAATATCAGACATTCATCGCGAAACCGCTGATTGTGTTTCCATCGCATTTCAAATACCAGCGGGCTTGCACAGTGATTATCGCTTTTTACCAGGGCAATACCTCACGCTACGCACCCAAATACAAGGCGAAGAAATCCGAAGATCGTACAGCTTGTGCTCATCACCACTTGATAATGAGCTCCGTGTAGCTGTAAAAAAATTAGAAGGCGGAAAGTTTTCTACCTATGCCAATGATGTATTGAAGGTGGGAGAAAGCATAGATGTGATGACGCCAGAGGGAAATTTTACTACAGAAATCAAAGCAAACCAAGAGAAGCTTTATCTTATGTTTGCCGCAGGCTCTGGTATTACGCCTATGATGAGCCTTATGAAAACCATCCTAAAGCAAGAGGAAAACTCCAATATTCTTTTGTTTTATGGCAATAAATCAAGCAATTCGATTATTTTCAGAGATACACTTGACGATTTGAAGGCCCAATACCTCAATCGCTTAGAGATACACCATGTTTTGAGTCGCGAAGATCAAGGAACTGATTTTCTGAAGGGAAGAATTGATGAGGTGAAATGTAGGAAGTTTGGTGAGAGCTTTTTTAATCCAGCCAAGGTAGATGAGGTATTTATTTGTGGTCCTGAAACCATGATACGCGAGGTAGATACTACCTTACAAAGTATGGGTTTACCAAAGCAAAAAATTCATTTTGAGTTATTTACAAGTCCAACTGCTGCTGCTGTAGAAGCCGTTAAAGATAAAGTTGCCAAAAAATCAGAAGAAGTACTCTCCGACGTTACAATTATTTTAGATGGAGAAGAAACCCATTTTTCTATATCCTCCAAAGGAAACTCAATACTCGATGCAGCATTAGATGCAGGCGCTGATGTGCCTTTTGCTTGCAAAGGTG
>CAYZUZ010000265.1:0-2489 GCA_964481795.1 uncultured Cryomorphaceae bacterium | reverse complement strand
TTGAGTTTGGGATCGTTTACCCAAAAGGCTCCCCAAGTAAACTTGGCCCAAACCATACCAGTAAGTATCCCCAATACAGCTACAAATGAGCCTACGTGTGCCGATTCCAATGCCATGATATCGCTATTATTTTTTTCATTGGCCAAATATTTTATGCTATTAACCACAGATATGAAATACATAGCCAACATGGCAAACCACATAGTTACATGAAAATACAGGTTCCGAATCGTTTCATTGAGTATTGCCAATCGAGGCACTTCGCCCAAAAATCCCATAATTAAGGTGTAAATGACTAGTAATACGCTTAAATATTTCCACCAATCTTTTTTTAAACTGTTCATTTTAAATGTAATATGTAAAAAGTAAGCTGTTTGTTAGTCTGCCCAAAGGTATGGAAATAACAAGTATGAGAGCGTAACTGTTGCTACATCAAGGGCTAAAGTAGCTATTAAATAGGGGTTAAAATCGCCCCATTGAACTCCTAATAAGGCTAAATCTGATAAACGACTTAACACCAAAATCTGTGGCATGAGTACCGGAAAGCTCAAAATTGCCATCAATGCGGTATTGCCTTCACTTTTGGCGGCTATAGCGGCTACCAAGGTGAGTGAGGTAGCCAAGGCTATACCTCCTGCGGATATGGCCAACAGATACATCCATATATTTTCGGGTTGGGTATTGAAAAACAATAAGAATAAACCTAAATTTAGGAGGGATATAATCAGCATAAGCACCGAATTAAATACTATTTTACTAAGTATATAATTCAAAGGGTGTGTCCATTGATAGTAAAAGTAAAATCTATGTTTGGTTTCTCGCTGAAAGCTGCGAGTAAGTGTGGTAATAGATCCAAAAATCAGAATAATCCAAAAGAGTGCATTCCATGTAGTATCCTCTACTTGGCCATGAAATACTTGATACGCCACATACACAGAGGTAAGCATATAAAGTAAAAGCGAGAAAAGCTGATGCTTTTCCCGCCATTCAAGGGTAAATTCTAATAATAGAAGATTTTTTACTATTCTTAAGTTCATCTATAATTCTAAGGCTTTCCTAATATTGCCTTCGCCACCCATCAAGTGTTCTGTTGGGTTTTCCAAAGCTTCTTTTATGGCTACTAAAAATCCTACCGATTCGCGCCCATCGATAATTCTGTGATCATAGCTTAAAGCCACATACATAATAGGACGGATGTGTACCTCGCCTTGTATGGCTACCGGACGCTCCACTATATTATGCATACCAAGTATAGCGCTCTGTGGCGGATTGATGATTGGGGTAGAGAGCATAGATCCAAAAACTCCTCCATTGGTAATGGTAAAGGTGCCTCCAGTCATTTCATCTACAGTGATTTCGCCATCGCGCACTCTTATGGCCAATCTTTTTATTTCTTTTTCTACACCGGCAAAGCTCATGTTTTCGGCATTGCGAATCACCGGCACCATCAAACCTTTGGGGCCGCTCACAGCAACTGAAATGTCGCAATAATCAAAACTCACCATTTCTTGTTCATCAATCATGGAGTTTACTTGAGGGAACATTTTTAATGCTCTTACCACTGCAAGGGTAAAGAAACTCATAAACCCAAGGCCCACACCATGCTTTTCGGCAAAGGCATCTTTGTATTGCTTTCTCAGGTCAAAAATGGGCTTCATATCTACCTCGTTGAAGGTAGTCAACATAGCGGTTTCATTTTTAACGCTTACCAGTCTTTGAGCAAGTTTTCGACGCAAAGCCGAGAGTTTCTTACGCTCTGAACCGCGGCTACCTGTGCCTGCACTGCCCATAGAGGCTACTGCTTTTACTACATCTTCTTTGGTTATTCTTCCATCGCGTCCGCTTCCTGCATTCATGCTTACATTATTTTCTTCCATCATTTTGCGTGCAGCTGGCGAGGGTGTTCCCGTTGCATAGGTTTTCTTTTCAGTGGCTACCGCAGCCGCAGGTTTTTCAGCCTTGGGGGCTTCTTGCTTCTCTTCTACTTTTTTAGCTTCTTCTTTTTTGCTTGATGCATCAGAGTTAGAAGGCTTGGCAGCAGCTGTATCTATATGACATACTACTTGGCCTACCTCAACGGTATCGCCATCTTGAGCTATAAGCTTTATGATTCCAGCTGCTTCAGCGGGTAAGGCTAGGGTGGCTTTATCGGAGTCTATTTCGGCTATTTCCTGATCTTTTTCTACATAATCACCGTCTTTTACCAGCCATTGAGCTATTTCTACTTCTGAGATTGACTCCCCTGGCGAGGGAACTTTCATTTCAATTACCATGGTGTTGTTTTGGATTATATCTTGTTAATTTTCAAATACTTTCTTAATGATTCTTTTTTGCAATGCTACAGCAGCTTGGTGCGAACCACTGGCCGGACTGGCGCTGTTTTTTGGAGATACTACTTCGTCAATTAAATGTCCCATTCGCATTTTTATAAACCAATGAGCTCCCATATTTGAAGGTTCTTCTTGTGCCCAAATAACTTTTTTGTGCTG
>CAYZUZ010000264.1:0-2498 GCA_964481795.1 uncultured Cryomorphaceae bacterium | reverse complement strand
AATGGATTTTGTTCTTCGCCAAAGAAAAGCGTTTGCTCTATACACCAATCAAATTCTTCTTCGGTCATTCCTTTCCAAGCGTATACCGGAATACCAGCAGCAGCAATAGCAGCGGCAGCATGATCTTGAGTAGAGAAAATGTTGCATGAGCTCCATGTAACCTCAGCACCCAAGGCAGCAAGAGTTTCTATCAATACGGCTGTTTGTATAGTCATGTGCAAGCAGCCAGCTACACGTGCGCCTTTTAAGGGTTGACTAGAGCCAAATTCTTCGCGAAGAGCCATAAGTCCGGGCATTTCTGCCTCTGCGAGTTCAATTTCTTTTCTTCCCCAATCAGCCAGTGCTATATCTTTCACCTTGTAGGGAACGTATTTTCTTACAGTTGTGTCCATTTAAAAAATTTTAATTAGCTGCAAAAATAACTTTATTCATCAAAAGAAGTTCTTAAACTGAATGTGTTTTAATTTCGGGGCTCAATTTTCTGCATGTTAATCTCTTTAAAATGAAGCAAAAATTACTCTTCGCGCTTGCATCGGCCATGCTTTTTCAGTGTCAATCGCCCAAAGAAACTTCTGAACAAAAAAATAATCTTTACATGGATACACATAGCTACTCGCGCCCGCATGAGGTGCAACTTACCCACTTAGATCTGAACCTTACTGTAGATTTCTTGAGCAAAACACTGGAAGGTGTGGCCACTTGGCAATTTGAGAAAAAAGGAGATTACAACAAAATTTATTTGGATGCTTACGATTTACAAATAGCTAAAGTTACCGATCAAAATTTTGAAGAACTCCCTTGGTCGCTGGGCGAAAATGATGATATTTTGGGTAGAGCCCTTGTGATAGAGATACATAAAAAAACCGAAAACATCCGTATTCACTACAAAACCTCGCCCAATGCAGGAGCCTTGCAGTGGTTGGAGCCTTCGCAAACCCACGATAAAAAGCATCCCTTTTTATTTACCCAAAGCCAAGCGATACTTGCGCGCACTTGGTTGCCTTGCCAAGACAGTCCGGGTGTACGATACACTTATCGCGCTCAGGTTCAAGTGCCAGAAGGGTTTATGGCCTTGATGAGCGCCTCCAACCCCCAGGAATATTCTGCTACCCGAATATATCGATATGAAATGAACCAACCCATTCCCTCTTATTTAATGGCATTGGCGGCCGGCCGATTTGAGTTTCAAGCTATATCAGAAAGGGCGGGGGTTTACGCTGAGCCAGGTCAACTTGCGTCTGCCTTGTCGGAGTTTGAAGATGTAGAAAAAATGATACAATCGGCCGAAGCGCTTTATGGGCCCTATGCTTGGGAGCAGTACGATTTGCTGGTATTGCCGCCCAGTTTTCCTTTTGGCGGTATGGAAAATCCGCGACTCACCTTTGCTACGCCCACCATCATTGCAGGCGATAAAAGTTTGGTAGCCCTGGTAGCACACGAGCTAGCACACTCTTGGAGCGGCAATTTGGTAACAAATGCCACATGGAACGACTTTTGGCTCAACGAAGGCTTTACCGTGTATTTTGAAAATAGAATTATGGAGGCCATTTATGGCCACGATTATGCTGAAATGTTGGCCTCACTATCTTATAAATATTTGCTAGAAACTATGGAGGAATTGATGCAAAGCAAACCCGAAGACACCCGATTGAAGATAGACCTAAGCGGCCGCAACCCAGATGATGGCGTAACTGCCATAGCGTACGACAAAGGATATTTTTTGCTTCGCACTATTGAAAAACAAGTAGGTCGTGAGCGTTTTGATGCTTTTTTGAAGAGTTATTTTGATGCTTTTGCCTTTAAAGTAATTGTAACAGAGGATTTTATTGCCTATTTAAAAGAAAACCTCCTAAGCGAGGCCGAATTTACCAGCCTGCAAGTAAATAGATGGATTTATGAAACTGGGCTGCCTGAAAACTGCGCGGCTCCAAAATCGCAATTATTTGAAAATGTGGCAGCTGTAGCCCTCGAATATTTAAAAAGCGAAACCCTTCCCTCACAGGCTATTACCCAAGCTTGGAGCACACATGAATGGTTACATTTTTTGCACCAAGTAGGCCCAAAGGTTCAGGCAGAGCAAATGAAAGCTTTGGACTTTATGTACCGATTTACAAATTCTAAAAACGCTGAAATACAGGCTGCTTGGTATTTATATGCCATCAGAAATGGATACGAAGGAGCCGTGCAAGAAATGGCCCAATTCATAACCACGGTAGGCCGACGCAAATTCATTGTACCCCTGTACAAAGCTTTGATAGAAACCGGTAACCTTGAAAAAGCACGCAATATTTACAGTGAAGCAAAGCCCAATTATCACAGTGTGGCCATCAAAACTTTAGATGAGTTGCTAAAAGAGTAATCTCAAAATTCAAACATTTGTATCCAAAAAGCCTCCAAATTTTCTTTGTATTATTCTGCATCCTACATGCGGTAGGCAGCTTATATGCTCAAAATTCGAGAAGCTTTTATTTGACTAATGAGCAAGACAAAATCATCAA
>CAYZUZ010000263.1:0-2504 GCA_964481795.1 uncultured Cryomorphaceae bacterium | reverse complement strand
GAATGGATGGAAATGGCATATTTCATTCAGGAAATAGTGCTATTTATAATCCGCAGGGAGGCATCATATCCGAAGCTAAGGATGCCTCAGAACAGCACGTACAGGCCCTACTTAACCGTGAAGAATTAATCCTAATCAGAGAAAAATTTCAGTTTCTGGAAGATAAAGACGCTTTTGAATGGCGATAGTCTGAAATAAATTCAGACATAGAATTTTAAAGATAAAGCTACCATTCAAGCTCTCTTGTTTCATCAAAATAGTGAGATAGCTTCATCACCTGCTCTTTATTTCCTGAATTATAATAGCAAATAGATTTGTAGCCTTGTCTTTTCATTTCATCCATGATGTTTAAATCGGGCATAAAGGCATAGGCCACATGGGGTGTATAGTATTGAAAATGAATAGCCTCATGGGTAGGTAGATTAAAAAACGCATACTTACCTTCCAAGTTTTCAGCCGCTACAGAACGAGCCAAATCTGCAATTTTTTTTCTTTGGTAGTTGCCGTTGTCTGTGTGCTCAAGTATTGTTTTCAATCTTAATCTATTAAAATCAAAATGACGAAAACTTCCATAGCTTAAAAAAATCAAGCCTAAGGCTGAAAAAATATGCGACTGAGATAAGTTTTTCAACCACCAGACTATTACAAATACTATATAAACGGTAAAGGCATAAATAAAGAAACTCATTGGATATACGTAACCGCTCATCTTGGTAGCGCTGTAACTAAATACGGCCAAAAATAAAATAAATCCTACGGTAAGTGGCATGTGAAGTGCTCTTGGTTTTGTTTGTTTAAAAAACCAAAAAACAACGCCAAAAGGAACCAAGAATTTCATAAAAGGAAAGCTGCCAAAGCTGCGTGAAAATGTCTCCCAATAGAAAAATGTGTGACGTGCATGACCTTCCAAGGCTTCGTACAAGTGTCGCGAATTGTACTCCATTTCATAAAAATATTCAAGCGGAAATTTTTGGGAAGCATAAAATTGCCAAGGCAGAAAAAGAATGAGAGAACATACAAGTCCAAGAATTAAGTGAAGCCAGTTTTTCGGATTTTTAAGATGATTCATTTTGTGTAATAAGGTTAATCCCCACACGCCAAAAATCCAAAATCCAATAATCCATTTGGTGAGCGCAGCAGCAGCCACAGCTACCGCAATAAGCAGTACCCATTTCCATGATTTCTTTTGCCAATAGCGCAAGAACGCCCAAAGGGACAGGTTTAAATAAAAAAGAAATGCTGAATCATTGTGGTCTGTGGCCTCCATGCCTGTAGTTACCAGTATAGAATAGGGATTTAGCAATAGCAATAATCCAACCCAAAAGCCTAGCCAACGCGAAGAAAACAATATTCGACCCATATCGACAAAGAGCAATGCAGTACCTAAATTCATGAGTAAAGAAGGCAATCGTATTACCCAAGGTTCAGTACCCAAAACCTTGATAAACAGTGCCATTTGCCAAAGGAACAGGGGCTGTTTGTGCATCCAATAGTAGTTGCTCGACCAATCTTTAAAGTTATATTTTAAGGGATGTTCTTTCTGTAAGATGGGTTCCCAAAAGTTACCTTCGGCCATGTTTTTGGCCACGAGCGCATGGAACTGTTCGTCCCACATAAAAAGAAAATCAAAATGCGCTTGAAACCATAATCGTCCGATAAAAACAGCACCATAAATAAGCCCAACTAACCCCCAAAAGTAAGGGTTTTTTGAAAAAATATTCTCAATAGATTTCAATAAATGTTCTGTTTGCCGCATACTTACTCTTCAAAAAAAGCTACACTACCGCCTACCCAAGTTTTGTTTTTGTTGTATTTTACACCAATCATTTCTCCTTTGCTCAGGCGCGTCAGATTGAGCACGGGTTCTGGTTTTTGCATGCCTTCCTCCCAAAAGTAAAATATCCTCAACTCACATTTTGAACTGGGTTCTTCTTCGCTAGGCTCTAAGACAAGGGGTTCGTATTTTATCTTTTTTTGAAGCATAAAATCCTTGTAATTTTCCTTAGGTATTTGTAATAAATCATGTAATGATACATGAAACATTACGCCAGCACCAGCGAATGAAAACAAGGGTTTTAGCACGTAATTTTCTAAATCAGGAGGAAATACCACATAGTCGCTAAGCAGCTTACATTCAGGAGCGTAAGTGCTGGTTATTAGTGGCATGATGTACTTGCTGATGCGAAAAAACCAATTGGGATGACTCACCCATTCTACCTCTACATTGTCGGTCAATTCAAATTGTCGAACTAAATCGTCGCGTTGTTCCAGCTCATCAAATATAATGCGGTTGTATAGGCGGTTTATGCGAGTTTTTACCCCATTGTTTATGTAATATAATTTCTTTTCTTCTTTGATTACATCACTCAAGCACACCGATTTAATGCCATAAAGTGCTTCGGTTATTACAAAATCAATAGCCGTATTCTGCTGATCAGGTTCTACTTCCAGCAGCACTACGTTTTCTGGTTTGTGATTGCCCAAGATTATTTTACCAAGTCGTT
>CAYZUZ010000262.1:0-2512 GCA_964481795.1 uncultured Cryomorphaceae bacterium | reverse complement strand
TTGGTCAATGCACCTTTCAACCTTTCAGGTATATTTGGCAACTGGGCCTCTCAAAACATCAATTCTTATAAAATGAGCTACAGCATCAATGGTGGCGCTGCAGTTACATCAGCCAATGTATCTCAAATTGTACCTAGCTTGCAGTCTGCTACTTTGAGCGCTACCGGTTGGAATCCAGGCACTCCGGGCAATTACAATGTAAAACTTTGGATCAGCGAAATCAATGGGTCATCAGATGAATACAACCTCAATGATACCATAGAAATGGCTGTAGTAGTAGTGCCTGATGTAAGACAAAGACGTCCGCTGATGGAGGTGTTTTCTTCATCAACTTGTGGCCCATGCGCTCCGGCCAATGCCACATTTAAACAATTGATGGATCAGCAACCCGTAGGCAATTTCAACAAAATTAAATATCAAATGAGCTGGCCAGGTTCAGGTGATCCTTATTTTACCCAAGAGGCACAAACAAGAAGAGCCCTTTACGCTGTAAATTCAGTGCCTAGAATGCAAATAGATGGCCAATGGGATGGTCATGCAGGTCAGGCTACTCAAGCCATCATTGACCAGTTCAGAGCAGTGCCTGCCTTTGTTGAATTAGATGCTGCTTATCAGATAGACGGCCAAAAAGTTACCACCCAAATTGAGTTCACTCCTGTGGCTTCACTTTCAGGTAATATCCGTCTTTTTGCCGCTATTTATGAAAAAACAACAGAGGACAACAAAAAATCTAATGGAGAAAATATCTTCTACGATGTTTTCAAGAAGTTTTTAACTTCAGATCAAGGCCAATTGCTTACCAATATGAATGAAGGTGTAAAACAATCATTTAACTTAGATTATACTTTCAACGGCACCTATATTTTACCACCCAATGCTACTTCGCCTGTGAACCACGCTACCAATCACACTGTAGAGGAGTTCAGCGATTTGGCGGTAATGGTATGGGTTCAGGATATGTCGAGCAAAGAAATATTGCAATCGTACAATGCACACTTTGGCCAATTGGGTGTAGAAAATGTAGAAGTAGCCGTTCAAGAGGTAAAATTGTTCCCCAATCCAGCTCAAAATGAAATTCACTTGGATATGATGAGTTTCAATACCGCTCAGGTAGCATATCAAGTATATAATGCCTTAGGCCAAGCAGTGATAGCAGGAAGCATACAAAATGCCAACGAAGCACAGCAAACACTTTCAGTAGCTTCATTGCGTGCGGGCTACTACTTTATCCACCTACGTGGCGAAGGATTAGACAAAAAAATCAAATTCAATGTAGCGCGATAAGCCTGTAAGCATTCGTTTTTTTAAAATAAAATATCCCCCGGCTTTATCTAAGTTCGGGGGATTTTTTTGTATAAGTAAAAAAGAGGCTGGCTTTCAGTTCCATTGTAGTTTTGCAAACTATGCAATCAAAAAAATTTTTATCGCAATACCTGCTTTTATTGGGCTTGGCTCTAGCTGCAATAGTGGCTTTTACAAGTTCATGTGCCAATATAGGTGAGGTTACAGGTGGCTTACAAGACACCATACCGCCCAAAATAATCAGGGAAACTCCAGCTAATTTTACCCTACAATTTGATGCCAAACAAATTGAACTTGTATTTGATGAGTATTTAAAACCGGGCGGTTTTGCACAGCAATTTATTGTGAGTCCGCCCTTTAAGAACAAACCTGAGTTTAAGCTCGCGGGCAAAAAGCTCACCCTTATCATCAACGATACCTTGCAAGAAAATGCCACGTATGCACTTTCATTTGGCAATGGCCTGGCCGATTTGAACGAAGGCAACGCCATCAAAGGTTACAAATACGTTTTCAGTACCGGCAATCACATAGACTCTCTCGCCATCAAAGGCGCTGTAAAAGGAATAGAAGCCATCAGTAAATACGACGATTTCATTGCCATGCTTTTTCCCATTGATTCATTGATCATTGATTCAGTACCTCTCCAAAAACTGCCCTTGTATTACAGCAAGCTCGATGAGCAAGGTCAATTTGAAATAGAGTATCTCAAAGAAGATTTTTTCAGATTGCTGGTGATTGAAGATAAAAACGGAAACTTCAAATACGATCCCGGCACAGATGCTGTAGCTTTTTTTCCTGATTCGATACCCGCAGGCGCTGAGCTGGAAATGCCTTTACTTGTTTTTACGGAAGATAAAGCGTCTATGCCGCAAAGTCCTCGTACTCGGAGTCCTTATGAAATAGTAGTGTCATTTACAGCGCCTTACGATTCAGTAATAGCCTACACGCTCTCTACGGATTATGAAATTATTGCGCAGCAAAGAAGCAAGAATAGAGATAGTTTGACCATTTTTTTAGACAAACCTATTGTAGACAGCTTATATGTAGTGCTGAGGCGCCCTGAGAAAAGTGACACCTTAAAAGCCAAATTAGCCACCAAAAAAATGCCTGAATGGACACTCAAATCCTCTGTATCACAAAGTCTTAATCCCAACGATTCACTTTTGATACAATCTTCGCAACCTATATTGGGTATAGACAGCAGCAAGGT
>CAYZUZ010000261.1:0-2515 GCA_964481795.1 uncultured Cryomorphaceae bacterium | reverse complement strand
CTTCGTTTTTCAGGCCAAAATCTGAGTAAATTTTTGGTTTTCTCATATCGCCACCTATGATCACTGTTTTTTTACCTCCTATGGCAATTACTGAGGCTAAATTGATGCTGGTATAGGTTTTTCCCTCTCCTGGTATACTGGAGGTAACAGATATGATTTGCGTGGTTTTTTCTTTGTCTCTGAAAAACTCTAAGTTGGCACGAATACCTCTAAAGCCTTCAGAAATAGAACTTTTTGGGTGACTGAACACCGTGAGGTTGCCCTCGCGTTTGTTGTGACCAATCAAACCGATGATGGGCAATCCTGTTTGTTTTTCTAATACTTGTACATCGCGCAGTTTATTATCAAAGAAATCGCGGGCAAACACAAAGCCCACCGGTATAATAAGACCTAGCATAAAGCCAATGGCTAAATTGCGACCTTTTTTAGGACTTATAGGTGCTTTATCTACCATAGCATCTTCAACCACCTGCACATCCGTTTGCGTAGCCGCTACACTGATTCCTGCTTCTGCCTTTTTTTGTAATAAAAAAGTATAGAGCTCTTGGTTTAGATTGAATTTTCTTTGAATTCGGAGTAGGTCTTGCTCTGAGCGGGGAATGCGGCTCAGTTGAGCCTCCAAACTTCCTTGGCGCTCCTGCATACTGCGCAAATTCATGTTGAGCATGTTTTTTAAATTGCTGATATTGTTGAGCAAGTTGGCTTTTACACTGGCAATTTGCTCATCCAATTGTTTTAGAAAAGGATTGGCGTCGGTGAGATTGCCCAAGCGGATGCGCTGAGAAATCAAGGTATTAAGCTCTTGCACCAAGCCCAAAATTACCGGGTCGGCAATACCACTGGTAGCAGGAGAAGCTACTTCTTTATCCAGAAAATCTTTGGTAATTTGCGTTTCAAGATAGGTATAGTAATTGCCCTCGAGACGCAAGCGACTCATATCGTTGTCGAGACTGGTGAGGTTGGAAAATAATTTTTGTGATTCCGCTGAGATGTCCACCACCAAATTGCCTGCACGGTAATTTTGGAGGATGTCTTCTGTAAACTTGAGAGAATCTTCAATGATGCGCAATTGTTGTTCAATGAACTCTAAGGTAGTTTGTGCTGTGGCACGCTTGATATCTAAACCCAAATCAATATAAGAATAGATGAATGTCTGCATGTAAGCCTGTAATTTTTCAGGAACTGTGCCATTCATTTGCAAATTGACCCCCGAGCTACTCTTGGCCGAACTTTCTACATTAACCTTCTCTATGTAGCTCTCAATCAAATTTTCATAGCTGAGCAATTGAACCGTTTGAGCTGCTTTTTGGAAGTATTCCTCATCATTGAGTTCGATGCGGAAGCGGTAATTGTCTCCTTCAATCCATTCGCCTACAGGATAGGAGCCACTGCTAAAAGTCTTCGATTTTTTATTCTCTTCCTTCTGATTCCACTCAGCATCTTGGTAGTGGTAGGGGCTTAAGTCGTCCTCTACTGAAATCTGTATTTTACCGTTTTGGGCTTTTTCAAAAGCATAAGTACCCAGCAATTGTGGATGGGTTTTGTCTAAGATGAGCTTAGCAGGAACCTTACCATAATTTTCGGTCTTTTTTACACGTCCTTCCGTAGTATACACCACTTCAAAATCCAATTGACGCAAGGTACGCTCGGCCAACTTTCGGCTTTTGAGGATGAGCACCTCATTTTCAAATTTTAAGCGAGGATTGTAGTAGCCAATCGCCATCATCATGCTCTCCATATTGGCACCCCCTTTTTGTTCGTCTTTCAAAATGATGACTCCATTGGCTTGATATACAGGAGTAGCATATCTATTAGCCAAAAAAGCACCTGTGAGTCCTAAGAATATACTCACCAGAATCACAGGCCAAAAAGCCAGAATTTTACCCAGTAGCGCCTGAATATTTAAACTTTCTTCTTCTTGGTTTTGCTGCGCCCCATAAGGGTTTTGTTGCATATCTTCTATCCTTTGCATGAAAATGATTCCGTATTAATTGGTAAAGCTTCTAACTACAACGATGGTGGTGAGCAAAGTACTGATGACCCCTAGGATAGAAGCCAAACTTTGAAAACCGGTGGTACCTATACCCCAGCTTTTGGCAGCCAGAGGTTTCACATTGATAAGGTCGTTGGGTCTGATGAAATAATCAGGGTTGTTGAGTACCCCTCTATCGGTAAGGTCGAGGGTAATGACCTTGTAGCCCTCTTGGGTCATGCGTATGATTTCTACCTGCCTGCGGTCGCCCACGAAGGTAATGTCGCGTGCCTCGGCCAAGGCATCAAAAATGGTGGCATAATTTCTATAAATGACATAGCGACCAGGAGCAGCTACATCGCCCACCACCTTAAAATTGATGCCAATCAATTGCACCTGAGCGATGACCGTTTCAATGTCGAAGTATTTTTCAAGATTTTGTTCTACGACCAATTTTACTTCATCTATGGTAAGACCTGTTACCTTAATATCACCGATTACTGGCAATTTTACTTCACCAAAATTATTGATGGGGTATCCCAT
>CAYZUZ010000260.1:0-2521 GCA_964481795.1 uncultured Cryomorphaceae bacterium | reverse complement strand
CATAAATCCATTCGGCTACTTTTTTTGCACCTTGTGGGGTAAAGTGAATATAATCGGCCACGGCCAGTTTAGGATCTTCTTTTTCCACCCATTTTTTCATAGCTCCTTTTCCGCCCATAGCCTCCATTACATCAAAATAAGCTGCTCCTGAGGCAGTTATCTCGCGCTTAAGGGCTGCACAGAGCTCTTGCAAAAGCGGATAGGTTTGTATTTTTCCTTTTTGTGAGGTGGCCATATCTGATGGACCTATGAAAACAAAGGAGGCATTTGGCATCAGACTCTTTAAATATTTTACCTGCTGAGCCGAAGTTTTTGCCACGCGCTCTGCATGGGCAGAATCTTTGAGATGAGGTACTGCATTGCCACCGAATTGCAATAGCACGAGGCCTATATTTTCTCGTTTGATTTGCTCGGCAAATTGTGTTTTATTGATTCTACTAAAAGTGTGACCCGTAGCTCCACGCATAGCAATATTATCAAGTGTAATTCCCTTTTTACCTTCTAGCGATATTCCGTATACATCAGGACTATAATTACCTGTAAATTGGATACTTAACTCAGTAGGCGTTGCTTCCATATCAAGTAAAAACACATGATCAGCGGCTAGGCTATCATAAGATTTAGACTTGAGTAATTCATCTCCGTTTTTCACCTCAATTAAAAATGGCCCTGCACTGTTGCCCATCCATATTTTGAGTCGGGTAAAACTGCGCGTACCCCCGTATCCGGCTTTGCTCGGGCTAAAGTTGATGTGTGCAGTAACTGCTTCGCTGGGTGCTGGTATAGAGTCGTTTGGGTAAGATAAATATCTAGAAAAACTGCCATAAAACCCAAAATAATTATGTTTAAAATCAGCAGATTTACTGGTAAACACAGCATACCTTTTCCATTGCTCGCTTTGCGAATGATTGACAGACATATTGGGCACCCACCTAGTAGCTGGCTGATAGCCAGGACCTATACCTCCGTATTTGGTTTGCCATTGAGCCCTCAGATAGCTTGATAGCCTGTCGCCCTCAAGTTGTGAGTCGCCAAAGTGAAGAATACGCAAAGAAGTATCATTTTTCTGCAAGAAATGAAGCTTGTCTTTAAACTTTTGTAAGGGGTGCTCTGGAGCTTTGGAATCTATGTAAAGTCCTTTGAAAGCCTCTTTTTCTACTACCACTATTTTTTCAACTGGCTTGCCTTGAGTGCTGTCTATGATTACGATTTTTTGTGTTTTGGGCTCTAGCTCCTCCTCCTCTACTTGCGGTAAAAAAATCTCGTTCAGGCTGATAAAATTCAGATGTAGCTTGCCTAGTTGGAGACCATTTTTTGGGAAAGCCCAAGCCAAGACCAAAAGGATAAGGCCTGAAATGATAAAAAATCGGAGTATTTGTTTTGGATTTATCATTTATTTGTTTACAAAAATCACGATTTTTTGTCCTGGATAAATCAGGTCGTTCAAATTATTCCAAACTTTGATTTCTTCATAACTTACCCCTGGGTATTGCTTGGATATGGAGTACAAAGTTTCGCCTTGCATTACTTCGTGAATTAGTTTTCTTTTATTGCTTAAGTCTTGATTTTGAATAGGTTTTGATTCAATTTTTTGGGATTCTTTTTGAGGTTTTTGTTTTACTACTGGCGCTTTTACCTGCAATTTTTGGTCAATATTGATTCTATCTCTTCTCAAATTATTGAGCGATTTGAGCTCTTGCACTGTCATGCCGTGTTGGCGTGCTATGGCACTTAAGGTTTCGCCTGCTTTTACTTTATGCATTACAAAATCCATTGCGGGCACTGGTGGTTTCTCTAGGATGACTTTATACTCCACTACATGTTCGATGAGTTTTGCCTTCAGAGGTTCTTTTACCCTAATGGTTTGTCCTTGAGGTAATACCCTACCTAATATATGCGGATTGAGCTGTAGAAATTCTTGACCGCCATATTCTACAAGCGATTTTTTATCGACGGGAAAATCAAAAGACAAAGTTTCAATAGCTTTATTGTTGGTAGATGATTCTAAGATACTTGCGGCAAATTTCAACAAATCTGCCCACATTTCATCGGAAATTTTCATGTGTGCTTGACCTGTATTTTTCAGTATAAAAGATCGGACTGCCTCGTCTTTTTTAAGGGAATGCTTGATCTCTGAATACCAAGCGTCAAGTGCCTTCAGTGCTAAATCAGGAAGCAAGCGCTCATCTACCTTATGTGATACTACCAAGCCATATCTACGTGCTTGTAAATAAGGCAATTGAGCTATGCCCGATGTGCTATTTTTGGCGTTTGTGGTGTTTTGAAGACCATTTAAAAGTAGCACCAAAGCAATGGTTTCTTTGGGATACTTGAGCTTGAGCTGTGGGTAATTTAGCTCCAGCAGCTTTTCATAAGCCTTTGAATTTAAGCAGGATAATGTTTTGACAGGAAGCTCTTGCGGGTAATTTTTCACAAGCTGAGCTCCTTGCTCATAAACAGACTTAAACGCCTGCGCTTGTGATGAAAAAGTAGCTATAAAAAACAGGTGAAGGAGGACTAA
>CAYZUZ010000259.1:0-2522 GCA_964481795.1 uncultured Cryomorphaceae bacterium | reverse complement strand
CGCCTCACAAGGGCGGCTTTTTTATTGGCTTTTGGTAAAATGATAGATTGAGGCTCAATGAATTTCAAGCGCTGATTTCAAAAAGCGCTGTAGTGTCTCTGCTTGAATGGGTTTTACTAAATAATCCAAAACACAGGGATGGGAAAAAGCTCTTTCTCGATCCGATTTATCTATAGAAGAGCTCACGATACTTACTTTAATTGACTCTACAAAATCTGCATGGCGCAAGCGATCCAACAATTCCCAAGCACCCATTACAGGCATGTTGATATCGAGCAAGAGCAGATATTTTTCGTTGGGTATGCGCTGGTTTGTGAGGTAATCATAAGCCAATGCGCCATTTTCAAAATCCAAAACTGGGGCGTCATATGCACACTTTTTGAGCGCAAATTTGTTGAGAATCAATGCAATTTTATCGTCATCTATGTTCAGCAGAGTCACTTATGGTTTGGGTTTTTTATGAAGTGGCAATGTAGTAGATTATTCCTTATTCATCAAATCTGTTTTATCTGTAATATTTTTAATTATATTTTCTAGCTCAACAGCTGATTGATTGACTATTTCTTTGATTTCATTGCGCGACATACCACTTTGCTCAAAGGATTCAATATTTTCAATTACGCCCAATAATCGACTTAAAGGCGCTCTTACCTCGTGCGATTGCATCCAAGCAATTTGTTTGAGTCTTGCGTTTTGGTTTTGAATTGCCTCAAGATATTCGCGTTCTTGAGTAATATCTTGCATGGCACCAATCATTCGTACGGCTTTGCCTTCGGCATCTCTAATGATGGTTCCTTGGTCGCGGATATAGGAAAGAAAACCGTTTTCGCAATAAAATCTATATTCCGATTGCCAAAATTCCAGTCCATTTTCAAGGCTTTGGTTGAGTTCACCCAATATTCTATCCAAATCTTCAGGATGTACTCGGTTTTTCCAGCTATGCGAGTCGTCGTTGGGTGTGGCTTTAAATCCAAACACGGCCTCCACATTGGCGCCCCACTTAAAGGCATCGCTTACCAAGTCCCAATCCCAAATCACATCGGAGGTAGCTTTGGTGGCTAGCTTAAAGCGCTCATTGCTTTCTATTAGTTCGCGTTCAAAATTTTTGCGGTCGGTGATGTTGTGCCTTATCGCAATGAATTGATAGGGTCTGTTATCTTCATTGATAAAGGGTACAATAGAATTAAAGGTCCAGTATAGCTCTCCGTTTTTCTTTCTGTTGCACACTTCGCCCTGGCATATTTTGCCTTGTAGGAGTGTATTCCAAAGCTCCTTGTAAAATTCTTGAGTGTGCAAACCTGATTTGAACAGGTTGTGATTTTTACCTAAAACCTCCTCTTTTGTATAACCATTAAAGCTCAAGAATTTCTCATTGATTTCAATGATTTGACCCCGCAAGTCGGATATAGAAATCATGGTAGACTCATCCAAAGCGTATTTGTAATTCTTGACCAAGCAAAGCGATTTTTCTAGTTCTTGCGTGGTGTTGAGTATTTCTGTAATATCGGTAGCCGTGGTGCAAATTTTTTGTATATTTTGATTTTCATCGGTGATGGCAATTACCGTTTGTATGCAATTAATAATTCTACCGCTCAAGCTTTTGAGTTGACTACGACCCGTCCATGAGCCTGTTGTTAGAGCTGTTTGTAGGTGTTCTTCTCTGAGTTGGCCAAAATTTTCCTCTACATGAAAATCTTGTGAATAATACTGACTGAGGTCGGCATCTTCTGGTATGCCCATCATTTTCCTACCTGTGCTGTTTATGTAGAGCAATTTGCCATCCAAGGCATTGATTCCTACGAGGTCTTTTCCTAGGTCAATTATAGAGAGGAGCTGCTTGTTGAGCTCTTCGGCTTCTACTTTTTGGGTTATATCCAAATTGACACCCCGCTGGCCTAGATACTGGCCTTTTTCGTCAAATATGGGCTTACATATATGTTCTACGATAACCTTTTTGCCCTCTTTGGTTTGGTATCGCAGGCGCATAGGCTCGTGCTTGGTGTGGTTTTGAGCATCGGCTTCGCTGTGATTGAGCCAAATCAACCAATCATCCGGATGCATGATGCGCTTGAGTAATGATTTATCTTGGATAAAATCTTGTGGGTCGTAGCCTGTAATGGTTTTGCACCCGGGCGATACATACACAAACTCACCATTAGGCGCTTTCCAATAATCCCAATTGGGCGAATGCTCGGCAGCTACTCTGAATTTGTATTCATTTTCGCGCTGAGCTTCTTGGGCTTTTACCTCAGCATCTATATTGCGCGAGGCTCCTATCACCACCCAATTATCTTGAGCATCTTTTTCGATATAGGCTTTTAATTCTACCCAAAACAAATGCCCTTGATTGTGGTACATTTCTAATTTAAAAGTTCTTGAAGGTCGGGCATTAGGGTTGCTGCTTATTTCTTGAAAGGATTCGAACTGCCATTGCTTCAATATCTCGGCATATTTTATAGGTAGTGAGTCTTCCGGATTTTGCAGTAAGGCCTCTTCCATGCTAATGCCCCTAAAAGCCTCTA
>CAYZUZ010000258.1:0-2524 GCA_964481795.1 uncultured Cryomorphaceae bacterium | reverse complement strand
GATTCTTTTGAAACAGGGATAAATTTGCTACGGGCATTGGTGGTACCAGAAGATTTGGAGAACCAGTGAATGGGCGAAGACCAAAGAACATTCTGTTCTCCTTGAATCATTCTTTGGATATAAGGAAAAATATCTTCATACTTTGAAATTGGAACTGTATTTCTAAAATCTTCATACGAGCGAAGCTGGGCATACTGATATTTTTTTCCCCATTCTGTGTTTTTAGCCGCTTTTAAGAGGCGTAATAAGGTTTTTTCTTGCACTTCGCTTGCGTATCTTTTAAAGTAATCTATCTGAGGCAAGCGTCTGGTAAGTGCATAACGTACAATATTATCAATGATATTCATAAATGGCGGATTATCAGTTTATTCAAAAAAAATAAAAATAGATGGTTCAGTGATAGTCTAAATAGCAAAATTAAAGGTAAAATTTGTAATCTTAAATGATTATGGCACAGAATTGATACATAAGTGTAAGAATTTTATCCTTCTTTGAACAATCAAAGCATATTCGTTCTTTACATGACTCAATAGTCTGTAAATTTACATCAATCATTTAGACATCATTGATATTTATGAATCATCTCTTCCCTATTTTTATCAAACTACACCAGATAGATACCCTTGTGGTAGGTGGAGGCAATGTAGGACTTGAAAAACTAGAAGCCATCTTACGCAATAGCCCCGAAGCAAACGTTACGCTTGTGGCGGGTTTTATCAAAGAAGAAGTTAAACAACTTGCAGAAAAGCACCCCAGCGTAAAACTCATCGAGCGCAATTTTGAGTGGCAAGATTTAGAAAACCGTAATCTTGTTATTTTGGCTACTGACCAGCCTCAACTACACAAAGCAATCAAAGCAAAGACAACCACAATGGGCATTTTGACCAATGTGGCAGATACACCTGACTTGTGCGACTTCTATCTTGGTTCTATTGTTCAAAAAGGAGATTTGAAAATTGCCATTTCTACCAACGGAAAATCCCCCACACTTGCCAAGCGTATCAGGGCTTACCTAGAAGAGAGTCTGCCCGATGATGTTCAAGAACTTCTTGATAATCTCCAAAATTTCAGAAATAAACTCAAAGGAGATTTTCAAGAGAAAATCAGACAACTTAATGCACTTACTAAAAATTTCAAAGCCTAGCCCATAGCCCTCTGATATATGTGTTTGAAAGCTGTACTAGGCTAGGCCGCCCTCTCAAAACTTAGGACAAGGCAGTCCAGGACTCAATTTTCTTTTAACTCCATAGCGTTGCTTAGGGTCTTTGAGTAGATAGCGTAGCGACAACTCGTGCGCGCCACCCGCATCAGGTGCAAGGCTTGATATGGTAAAGTCATAACTATATCCTATGGCAAGGCTGCCTACTTTAAACCCTACCAAGCCAATGATGGACTCGTGGTTGGTGATGCCCGGGTTATAAGATACAATCGGGATTCCTCTATACCAAAGCCCAAATACTACGGGTTCGTAGGTTACATAAACACCCAAATCGAGTTGCTGAAAAGAGCCTTGTCTTTTGTAAAGTAAAGTAGGCGAAAGACTCTTTTCGCGGTATCCTACGCGGTATTGGTCGCGCCAATCTTGGTATCGGTCAAGTGGAATTTTTGCCCCTACTTGCAAATCATACCGTATGGGCAAGCGTGAGTTTACTTCGCTTTGGTTTTGTGTAATGAGTACGTCTTGGCTTGGTCGGTTCATATTGTGTGCAGAAAGCCCCACAAAATATTTATCGGAATAAAGCATAAACCCAGTAGATACATTAAAATAATTGAGTCGGTCGGCATCAAGTAGTTCTTGGGTAGTGCCTTGCTGAAAGCCTTGCCCGTCAAACTCATCACCAAAAGTAAGGCTGAAGAAGTTAAAATCACGCATTACATAAGACATGTCCATACCTGCACGCAGCATATAGTTTTCGCTCAGGGTAAGTTCATAGGCATATTGAAGCCCAATGCTTTGCGAGCGAAAGCCTGTGCCTGTGGCTTCATCGCGATTTACAATGAGCCCCACCCCACTGTTAATTCCTTCAAAATAACGGTCAATAGAAAAAGAGATAGACTGAAAACTCACATCAAGGCTAGGCCATTGGTTGCGATAATTGAGTATAAATCGTGTAACATCGGTTTTTTCTGAACCTGCAAGGGCTGGATTGATGTAAAGCGGAGCTGCATAATACTGCGAAAATTGGGGGTCTTGGGCTTTTAATTGGATAAAACCCAAAGAAACCCATACCAAGCAAAGCGTAAAAATTCTTTTCATAAACGGTTATTAATTAAAGCTATGTATTTTTTTTGTTTGATTCAAAAACATATCCGACCTCTTTGAGTCCGTAGGCGTGTTGGCTTCCGTTGCTATGTTCCAAAATCAGTTGTCCATTGGGAGCTATGTCAATGATGCGTGCTTTGTAAATTTTTTTGTTAATTTCATAATTGCGCCAGACTCTCCAACCAAACAATAATGCAAGATAGTCATTTTTTATTACATCAAAAAAACCTTTTTGCAAACGGTGGTATTCTTGGTCTAAAA
>CAYZUZ010000257.1:0-2553 GCA_964481795.1 uncultured Cryomorphaceae bacterium | reverse complement strand
AGCTTTGGCTAAACAGTCATTGGTCATTAGGAAAAGCAATGCCCCTAATGACTAATCAACCAATGACTAACAGCCCCCTAAGCCCCCAAAGGGGGAATTCCTGTAGCGCGAAGCTCCAGCTTCGCCAAACACTAACAGCCCCCTAAGCCCCGAAGGGAGGATTTCTGTAGCGCGAAGCTCCAGCTTCGCCAAACACTAACAGCCCCCTAAGCCCTGAAGGGGGAATTTCTGTAGCGCGAAGCTCCAGCTTCGCCAAATACGAACAGCCCCCTAAGCCCAGAAGGGAGAATTTCTGTAGCGCGAAGCTCCAGCTTCGCTAAACACTAACAACCCTGCTAACCCCCAAAGGGAGGATTTCTGTAGCGCGAAGCTCCAGCTTCGCAGCTTTAGCAAAAAAAGTCATTCGTTGATTAGTCATTAGGAGCGGCAGGTCTTGGTGACCAATGACCAATTAAATCAATGCATCGGTAATAAAGTTGCATTTAAAACTTGAATGTGTGTCATTTATACAAACCAGCATAAAATTAAGCTCATAAGTTGTTATCTCTCTATTGAATTGTTAAATTGCAAAATATTTTTAAAAAGTAGTGCTTTGCAAAGTAAATAAAGCAAATTCTTAAAAAATAAGAATAATTTAGCAGTAAAATTTATCAAACATAACAATTATGGCAAAAATCCAATCCAAAATACTTAACCTCGCTGAGAGAGATAAAAAAATACTAAATGGCATTTCTGATATTCGCCGCTTTTTTTATAAAAACGAAGTACCTATTTATTTTATCAGTGCTACTAATTTTAACCTCTTAGGAGCTGATGAATGGATAAAAAGTTTTAAATACATTTCATACATTGATTGCTTTGACCGACAGCACCCCAACGTATTTGTACCCTCTGAGCTTCCCCACGAAGAGTTTAAAAGCATTGAAGATATTAACAACTACCTCTTAGAACACAAAGAAGTAACCGATCTTATCAACCGCAGGGCAGTCAATGGAAACAAAGGAAAGGCACTCTTCTTGATGTTTGATGAGCGTACCGAAGAACTTGCAGAGGCCTTAGGGCTGGAAGTCATCTTCCCCAAAGCTACCTTGCGTAACCACCTTGATAATAAAGTAACCACGACAAGAGTAGCCGAAAAAGCTGGGGTAGCTTGTGTACCCAATATCCTCACCAAAATAGATAACTACGAAGACCTCCGCAAGAAAACCAAATCGCTGGGCGAACACCTTGTTATTCAAACTCCTTTTGGAGATTCTGGACATACTACTTTTTTTATCTCTAACGAAGAAGAATTCAAAAAACACGAAGAGGAAATCGTAGGCGAAGCCGAAGTAAAAGTGATGAAACGCATCAACTGCATAGGTTCTGCCATAGAGGCCTGCGTCACAAAGCACGGCACCATAGTAGCCCCACTCATGACCGAGCTGGTGGGCTTCAAAGAACTTACACCTTACCAAGGAGGCTGGTGTGGCAATGAAATCTTTGCTGGTGCTTTCAACAAAAATATCAGGGAAAAAGCACATAAATATACTGAAAGGTTTGGCAACCAACTCCGTGAAGAAGGCTACAGAGGTTATTTTGAACTAGATTTTTTGATAGACCAAGACAACGGTGAAATTTATCTGGGGGAGCTGAATCCACGCATTACGGGTGCAAGTTCTATTACCAACCACGCTGTGTTTGCCTTGGCAGACTGCCCACTGTTTATGTTTCATATCTTAGAATGGATGGACATAGACTATAAGCTCAATGTAAAACAAATCAACCAACGCTGGAACCGCCCCGAAAACATAGATTCGTGGAGTCAGCTTGTAATTAAGCATACCGAGGATACCATTGATACAATCAGGTATGCCCCCGCTACAGGTATTTGGGTAATGAAAGAAGATGGTACGATACACTTTTCAAGGTATGATAGCCACCGCCGCGCCGTAGAACGTGAAAATGAAGCATTTTTCCTAAGAATAAGCAATGTAGGCGACTACCGCTACGAAGGGGCAGACCTCGGTATCTTGGTAACGCGTGGGAGGCTGATGACAGATGATTTTCAGCTCAACGACCGTGCAAAACTCTGGATAGCAGGCATCAGAAATCATTTTATAGGAGATACACCTACCAATATGACCTTTGCCCAAAATACCATTGCAGAGATTGGCGGCTTTAAGATGATGTGATTAGATTTTTATTATTTGAGAGAATGTAATACAAGTTAGTGTTAAAGTAGTTTACAGATTAACCATTTATTTTTAAAAGTGAGTGAGGGGCTTGACCTAACAAGCCCGTTCTTCTTTTGATTAAAATGTTTATTGTAGCCTTTACAACCCTTCCAAAAACCCTTTTTTGCCTAAAAAAAAGTTTCATACACCCATCTTTTTTTAAGTCTATTCTAGCCATTATAAAAGTTATTATGAACTAAATGTTAAGCATTTTTTGATGAAAAAAAGCCTCAAAGGCTATTTTAGATTTTATTGTACTCATAATATTAACTTATTGTAAATAAAAATTTCACTATTTAACACAAACATAAAAATTAGATAATAATTAGTTTCCACT